>JAHDHV010000394.1:1565-5781 GCA_020631155.1 Bacteroidota bacterium
TTCTTCATTTTCTCCGTATCTACCCATTCTAAATTAAGGTATTCTGGTGATAAATGATTGAAATCCTTATCTGTTGTAATTAGGATAAGATCATATACACTGCTTGTTGCAGCAATAAATAAATCATTTTTCCCCATATTTCTAGAAGTAAAATTTCCTTTCTTTTTTGACAATTTACCTTGACTATAAGCGTCTATCTCTGCATAGCGATCTAATATTTCTTCAATATTAATATCAATTACTGAAAAATTTTTAAGCATATTTTCCAATAAACGTTGCTTTCTTTCCCCGTAATTTCTTTGCAAAACAATTGATTTTAGTTCTGCTACAGTTACAACTGAAAGATACAGTCTGTTCTTTCCATTGAATAAATTATAATTGGTTTCAATAGCTTCTGTTAATGGAGAATTTTGCGTATATATTAGTACTATGTTTGTATCTAGTAGATATTTCATTTCTTTTATTTTGTTAACATTGCTAATAGTTCTTCAATGGGTTCTTCTATTGCTAGTTTATCGGCATCCTCCCTAAATTTCAAGTAACTAACTGGACTATAATTTTGTTCTTTATCAATTTCTTCAAGAGATACATTTGAGCGAATCGGTTTAACTGCTAAATCAACATTTAATTCCTTTTCAGTTGGTTTCTTGGTAATTTCAAGCACTTTTTTTTCTAATGACAATAAAGTACTATCATCATTAATACTCATTATTAACTGAATTAACCTAAGTTTTGTACTTGCTAAGTTTAAATCCATTATGCATTATTATTTTATCTAACTAAAATTATACTTTTATTTAATTAACAAACAAATCCTAAATGTAGTTCTACTACTTCCTACCAATGATAATATCGTGCATAAGTTCAATTTTCGGCGATAACTGCATTTTTAAACCTACTTATCGCCCAAAATTAAGCATTTTTCGGCGATAAGTGGGGGGAAGGAAGTTGTTGAGTATCATATAAATTAGTACAATGTTCGTATCTAGTAGTTTCTTTTTACGCTATAGGAGAAGCTTTAATTTTAATGAGATGAAAACTAAAAGCTGTCGCTACACAAATACTCCAACAAATAATCAGCTATCAAAAAGTCATTGAGCCATGAATCACTTGTAAAGACGCAAAATCTTGCGTCTCCACAAACCACATAAAAAACCTTATAACTTTCTCACTTTACAACCTTACAACCACTAATCCCCCTCCCCCAAATACTCTTTCGGAATCGGCATATCGGGTGTTGCGCTGTCCCAGAGAACATTGACGATCCACCAGCGATCATTGTCGTAGACCAACTGTATGCTGTTGATGCCTTGTCCTGCGAGCTTTTTATCTTCGCCTAGTCGGATTTCAAAGGTACTGAATACATGGGCAATATTGGCAAAGCGTTCTACCTTGTGATTCAGTTCTTTTTCGTGGAAATCTTGCATTTTAAACAACATACCTGCCATCTGACGGTAGCCGTCTATGGTCATACTTCGATAGGTTTTTTCGCCTGTCTGTGGATTGGTAACGATGGCGTTCATTTGTGCATCGGGTTTGCATAAAGCGCGCATTTCTGCCCAATTGCGCTCCCCTGCTTTTCCTGAAACAAAATCGTAGAGTGCCGTCACTGTTGATTGTACAGTTGCTACTTTTTCGGGCGCGATTTCGTAATTATTGTCTATCACTTCACCGCCACGACCACTTGCTGTTTGTGCCTTTACCAATAGGTTTTTAGGTGCGTCTAGCCATGCTTTGCGAAGCTTCAATTGTTCGGGGCTTGCCTCGTTGCTAAGGCTCATTTTGTGGTATTTAAAACGCTGTACTTTTCGGGCTTTGGCTTTCAAAGGGACTTCTTTAGGTACGCCCTCCTCATTTTTCCGCAATACAACAATTTCTACCTCTTCCCCTTCCTTTAAATTGGCGCGAACATCATCTAAAAATCGTCTAATTTGCGTTGGTTCTGGAATTTCTTTGCCTGCAATTCTAAGCAATTCATCCCCGACTTGATAGCCCAATTCTTTGCCAAATTCGTTCATTTTTTCCAATCCGCCAGCGACAAATAAGCGTTTGCTATCCGAATTGAAGCTAATATCTGTGCCGCCACCGATGGAAAATTCCTCAAAAGCTTCCTTATCTTTATAATTTAATCCAACTAAAGAAAATACTTCCGAAAAAGGTAAAGGCGTTGTACCAGATACATGTTTCCGCAAAAATTTACCAATTTCGGGATAGGTCATTTTTTCAATTACCTGAAATAACTCGCTGTCTTTAAAGGGTTTATCTTTACCATATTTTTCAGAAAGCTCTGCCATCAAATTGCGAATGCCGTATTTCCCGTCTGATAATTGCAATAGCTTAATATCTAAACACATGGCTATCAATGCTCCTTTTTCGTATACATTGCCATATTGGTCTTTGTATTTATCGGCGCATTGCGTACTCATCGTTGTGAAAGGCAGGGTATCGTTGTAAATGGTGGTTGATGCTCGCATTTTGCCCTGCAATTTTTCCAAATAGGTATCGTAATCAATAATTTGATACTGCACCTGCACATTGCCTGCAAAATATTCGGTCACCCCTTCATATAACCACAAATGCTGCGACAACTTAGGTTCGTTATAATTAAAATAATGTATTTCTTCTGAATGAATATTTAAAGGCGTGATAATGTGGAAAAATTCATGGGCTGCTACATCCAAAATGACGGGAGCAAGATAACTTTGTGGCACTTCAGGCAGATAATAAAAGGAAGAATACGAATGTTCCAACGCGCCCTGCATCGGTGCGGATTTACGCGGCTCTACTAGGTAAAAAATAAAGGCGTACTTTTCAACGGGCAAATCTCCGCCTAAGTACTCTTTTTGCGCCATCAACAAACCGCGAATATTGTCCGCTACAAAAGAGGATTGTACCAGCCCATTGGGAGAGTAAACCGAAATAAGCACCTCAGTATCAGCTACTTTTATAATCGTTGTGTCGGGTTCGTTGTACATCATTGGGGAATCTACCAATACCATATAATTTTCTGTGGTAAAGGTATCTTCGGTTTTACTTGTTTTGGAAGGAATCAAACCCGTAGAACCATAGAATTTTTCAGGCCGCTTGATATTGACCACATAAGGCAGTTCCTTCATCCCTGCAAAATACCCGAAAAAACCATGTGTATTGATCACCACATTTTTACCTTTTTCAATATTGGTGCCACCCATTGGATAGGGCAAATCATCTAATTTAGAATCGTAAGAATCATCTACCCAATAAACGACTTTGTGGATTTTCTTGGCTTTTTTTATTTCCCAGCTATTATTATCTAAGCGTTTCACTTTCAGCTTTTTACCTCTTTTATTAAAAGCCTCTAAACGCGTAACAAAACGCCCATAATCATTAAAAGAGTAAGTGCCGGGGATGATTTTAGGTAGGTAGTACACCGTTTTTTTGCCCTTAATTTTAGGTGCAATTAAGGTAACTTTTAATTGGTCATTCTCCACTTTGTTGAGGTCTAGGGAAAATTGATAGGTATTATTTTGTTTTTGAGCATAGGCCAGTGAACTGTTCCATCCCCAAATAAGCAGTAGTAATAAGCAGAATAAAGTAGTTTGTCGTTTCATACAGTTTTAAAAATGTTTGGTGTTTTTTTACTAGATTTTAGATTTAAGACATAAGATGTAAGACAAGCTTTTTGTTATACAAATCAACCGATCTACAAATCACGAATCAACAAATCTGTACAAGTCTAATCGCATCTCCACCAATTTGTCCAGTTTATCAAAACCTACCCAATTTAGCGGAATAATTACATATTGTCTTTGTTTTAAAACTGTTGAAGTTACAAATTAATCTAAGGAGGGCAAAAAAAGGGGGCATTTTCGAGTTAAATATTAATGTTCTGTGAGAATTTCGTAATAATCGGCGAGTTCTAAGGCGCGCTTTTTAACAATCTCTACCCTAGAATGGGCAGCCATAGGAATGTACATCGTGCCGTCTTTATTGCCAAAAACGGCGTGAATTGTTCTAAATTCGGTATCTCGATAGGCTATCCATGCTTTTTGAGAAGCCATCAACATTTCTTTGTCCTCCTCTCCTAGTATTTGCCGAAGCAATTTATAGTTTCTATTGAGTTCAATATCCCATTTTTTATAGGCATCACTAACACAGTTCAACATACCTGTGGTAGAGGGGTTTGCATCCATGCATTGCGATAATTCGGTGTCAATATCGTATACTTTTTCGGCTG
>JAHDHV010000395.1 GCA_020631155.1 Bacteroidota bacterium
ACTTATCCCTTGCCTATAGTGCTGGCGAAATGGACATGCCTTGTAGTGCCGTTAACACCATCACCATTACGCCCCCTACTGGAGAAACGGGCTTTTTTCGGTTGCGTATAACTGCTACTGAAAATACATTGAGTGATGTACCTGAATCTATTACCCAAACTGTGGTAAAAATCGGTAATGTTGGTACTTTTGGTGAGTATTACATTTGTGGTAGAATTTGGAATGATTACAATGGTAATGGACAGTTGGATGCTGACGAAGATGGTGCAGCAGCAGTTAGTGTAAATGCAAGTGAATGGGATGCAGTATCTCCCACAACTACTGATGAGTACGGTTTTTACTGTATTACAGAATTAGTTGCTGTTAATTATGTGGTGACTACTTCTACTTTTGATTTACCACAAGGTGCTTATGCGATTCTTCCTGAATTTCACAATATTGATTTAAACAATGGGCAAAATGCTGAGGCTGAAAATGTAGACTTCGCTTTTCAGTATCCCGATTCCGGTCTATTACTTGGCGCAATAGGTGGCAAGGTTTGGCTAGATGCCAATGGAGATGCTATTGTTGATGATGGCGAGGCAGGTAGGGCAGGCACAACAATATATTTGGAAAGAATCGGGCAAGGCACTTTTACGCGCGACTCAACCCTCACCGATGCGGAAGGCAATTACCTATTTTCTGATTTGGAGGCTGGTTATTATGTAGTCGTACTGGACTATGATGTGGCCTTCCAATATGAAGTAACTGTCCCTACCCCTAATGCTTCCTATGGGTTTACCTTGAATCCAGAAGAAGAACGCTTGGAGCTTAATTTTGGCTTATATGAACAACAATTATTGGCTGAGAATAGCACTATTAGTGGTAGCATTTTTTATGATGAAAATCTAAATGGGATAAAGGATAGTAATGAAGATACATGGGAAACCTTATATAACACAGCTATAGGACTAACAAATGGTAATGGCTTACAAAAAACTGCTAGTATTAATAATTTACCAAGCACATACTCTTTTAATCACCTAACTGTTGGAGAAAATACGCTACAAACACTTGATGACTATTATTTGATTACAACGGACACCATTATACATATAGAAAATGAAAATACCATATCAAATCTTGATATTGGGTTCATAAGAAGTGTAAACATCAGCGGTTTTGTATTTAATGATATCAATCAAAATGGCATCAAAGAAAATGGAGAGCAAGGCATTAGTGGTATAAATATCCAAATCTTTCAAAATCAAGAACTTATTCAAACACTGGCAACTAACTATATTGGCCAGTATAATGGCAGTATACACCCACTAACTGACTATACGATTATTATTGATACAGTACAACTAAACACATTAAATTATAGTTTAACACAAGATACTATTTACAATATCAATCTTCTAAATGCTCAAAGCGCGAGCAACTTAAACTTTGGAATTCATACGCCCAATAGCTCTCTAAAAACAATTAGCGGCTCCGTTTGGTACGATGCCAACGACAACGGAAACAAGGAAGAAACAGAAAGCGGTGTTATCAATGCTATTATTGAATTATATGATGAAAATGACGCATTAATCACATTAGCTCAAACTAATTATAAAGGAAAATATGAGTTTAATGAGGTATTAATAGATGGGGCATATAGTATTAGAGTAAGCAAAAATAGTAGCCTCAATTACTCTTTATCAGTAAGCCCCTCAATAGACATTAATCTTCCAACAACAGAAAATATAGACTTTCCCTTAACTTCTGATGAATTGCTTGAGCCTCCAGTTGCGGTCAATGATACGGTTAAGCTTGAATTAACGAACGAAGAACCGCCATATATGATTCCTATTGTTGTTCTTAACAATGATTACGATCCGCAAAGCTCTCCCCTTGCACTAGCGGCTGCCATAGATACGGCAACAGAAGCAAGTGTTACAGTAGGTTTTAACAATACTTTAGCCTATACGGTATTAGAAAACTCACCACATGCTAATCTTATTACTTATTATATTTATAGTGAAGTCTATGGACTGGTAGACTCCGCCCAAGTAGTTATAAATGTTGAACCCCCGCCTATTGAAGCACACGATGATTATGTTTCAACTCCCATCAATACAGCTATTGACATTAATGTATTAGAAAATGATGAAGGTGAACATTTAGCTATTCTAAACGCTTTAGGAGCTCGTAATGGCACCACCCTTGTTAGTAGTGATGGTCAAAGCATTACCTATACGCCTGATCCTACTTTTAGTGGTTTAGATACTTTTACCTATACTGTTTTAGCACCGCCAGGGCAAGGTGATACAGCACAAGTTATCGTAGGTGTTGGTATGCAATTTAATCAAGTAACAGGCACAATTTATCACGATGAAAATGAAGATTGTATTCGACAAGCCGATGAAATTGGCTTAAAAGAGCGAATGCTTGTAGCTGTTCCCGGCAATTATTATGCAGTCACCGATTCTAATGGAAATTATACGCTAAATATCTATGGAGCAGGAGATTATACCATTCTACAAGTTAATAATTATGGTGAGTATTGGACGCAAAGCTGTGCCGATATTGATGGTCATATGGTTAATTTTACTGAAGATTATGGCGAATCTATTGGCAATCAAAACTTTGCAAACAGTGCAGTAGTTGGCTGCCCCTTGTTGACTGTAAATATTGGCACTGCCCTAGCTCGCCGCTGTTTCCTAAATGATTATGTGGTATGGTATTGTAATGAAGGTACTGCCGATGCCGAAAATGCCTATGTAGAAGTTGTAGTAGACGATGATATTATCCCCCTATCTAGTAGTATCCCTTGGGTAGCTGCCAATGGAGTTTACACCTTTGAACTAGGCACTGTAAGGGTTGGAGAATGTAACTACTTTACCATCACCGATTCCATTTCCTGTACTGCTTTCTTAGAAAGTTCAGTTTGTGTACAAGCCCACATTTACCCCGATACGCTTTGCACCCCTGTAAGTGAATTATGGGATGGCGCATCCATTAAAGTAACGGGGGAATGTGTGGGTGATAGCATCCAATACACGGTGATTAATGAAGGAAATGGCGATATGAGTAATCCTAGCAATTACCGCATCTATGAAGATAATGTATTGGTGATGAAATATGATTTTCAGCTGGGTTCAAATGAAAGTCTTGCTAAAATGATGATGGCAAATGGTTCTACTTTTCGCATAGAAGCCGACCAAGTACCAGAACACCCAGAAGAAAGTTTTCCTAAAGTTAGTGTAGAATTATGTGGTGGCAACCCTGAAATGGCAAGCTTAGGATATATGAACACTGTTGGCCATGATGATAGAATGCCTCATTTAGACATAGATTGTGAGCAAGTTACAGGTTCTTTTGATCCAAATGATAAAACAGCCGTTCCTTCGGGTATTACTGATGAAAATTTTGTATTGGGAAATGATGAAATTACTTATAAAATTCGATTCCAAAATACAGGCAATGATACGGCCTTTACAGTTGTAGTCGTAGATACTTTAACTAAATATTTAGACATAACAACTGTTAAATCAGGTGTAAGCAGTCATCCTTATACCTTTGAAATATTGGGGCAGAATGTACTACGCTGGACCTTCAACAATATCCTCCTCCCCGATAGCACAACCAATGAGCCGGGCAGTCATGGCTTTGTGAAATTTACCATCAAACAAGCCAACGATAATGCAACAGGACATGTCATCAAAAATAGTGCAGCCATCTATTTTGACTATAACGAAGCCATCATTACAGTGCCTTACATTCTAAAAGTCAATGAAAAAGCACACGATATTGTCGGTATTTATGTGGCCGAACAACCCAATATTAAACTAAAAACCTATCCCAATCCAAGTCAAGGGCAACTCACTTTTGAACTCCCAAATGATACCTACTCCCAAAGTTATACCCTAGCCATTTACAACCTACTCGGTCAGGAAGTCAAACGCTGGAATCAGCTTACAGTGCCCAATTTCACCATTGACATTAACGATTTAAATAGTGGTGTTTATTTGTACCGTTTACTGGATGAAAAAAATGGTCAACAAAGCATTGCAAATGGAAAATTTGTATTAGACAAAAAGTAAACTTATCATTCATTCATCGAAGCTCAATTAATCTCTACACTATCTAATGGATGGTGTGGAGATTTTTTTTTCATCTCATTCATATGGCTATTTGGCTTTTAAAAAATCAGTAATTAATTTTTCACATTTTAAAAATTCAAAAATCCGCTTTATCCATTTTTTTCTATCCTTTTGCAACATTTTAAGCAAAAAATACGAATATAAGTACACTTAAATAATAGCAATCAGTACTGATAAATTGATCACAAAAACACATAGAAAAAAACAAAACAAATAAAAAATTAACATATTTTTATTTTTCCATTTTACTTCTTTCCCTAATAAACCCTAAAAAAAACATGACTTTGAAATTTAAATTCCCCCATTTTCTATCCCTTTTATTGGTAATAGGTATTGTAATACAATATGGATGTTATAAAGAGACAAAAATATTATCAGAACGCAAAGCCCTTTCCCCACAAGATTTGTTAGAGCCTCATATTTTGGACTGTCACAATGAAAATGAATGGACAAAAGCAAAAGTAAATGAAGCCATTACTGGCAAATGGATATGGACGCTAGGCGTTTGTCCAATATATAATGAGCAAAATGAACAACTGGTAGAGGAACATTTAACCTTACATTTTTTTGGCAAGGATTTACTAGAAATCATTCATTATGAACAAGTTATACAAAAATCTAACTGGCGCATACAAGAACGAGCGAATGGCACTTATACAATACAAATCCGTCCGAGCATTGCCAGCATTTCAGGCAGGGTGTTATTCTGTCAAGGAGAAATGATTTTTAACGGGAGTTACAACAGTCGCTGTGATAATTATTTCAGTCGGGTGGAGTAATTTAGCTATTAGAGACCAGAAATTAGAAATAGTCAATTACGTTTTGATTTTCCTAATAACTTGCTATTCGCTGATTTTATTTTACAAAAAATACATTCGACAAAATAACAATTCGTTTGTTTTAATTACTTGAACTAATTCACTAAGTTTTTGACTTTCAGGAGTTTATGGTTTTTTTGCCAAGCCTTAAAAGGTGTGACCCCGCTGGGGTCAAAGGAGCTCACTTCATTTTTTTCTAACATACTTTGACCCTGCTAGGGTCATTTACTTATCCAATGACCGCAGAGCGGTCAAAGTATGTTAGCAAGATATAGTGAACTGATAACACGACCCCAGCGAGGTCGAACCCTTCTGAAAGGTGTAAGTAAATGATAATTAAATAGTTATGAATTTGACAATAACTATTTTTAATTCTTGTTTTCTCATTTTGAAATCAGCGAAAGCCGAGTAATAACTTGCTATTCGCTGATTTTATTTTACAAAAAATACATTCGACAAAATAACAATTCGTTTGTTTTAATTACTTGAACTAATTCACTAAGTTTTTGACTTTCAGGAGTTTATGGTTTTTTTGCCAAGCCTTAAAAGGTGTGACCTCGCTGGGGTTGAACCCTTTTCAAAAACACAAACGCCTGTTAATTAATGAATTATGCATTTGGTGATGGCTATTTTAAATTCTTGTTTTCTCATTTTGAAATCAGCGAAAGCCGAGTAATAAGTATAAAGTTCTTGATTTTTACTTAACTACATGCATATGGTCAGGCAGAAATTATCCACCAATCACGAATCCACCAATCACAAATCAACGGGTAGTGCTCAACAGGTAATGCTAGTTATATAATTTGACGAAAAAAAATATCTGT
>JAHDHV010000396.1 GCA_020631155.1 Bacteroidota bacterium
ATTTGTATCAGATTGTATATGTGCTTAGGGCTTTAAAAGATTTGATTTTGAGTAGGTTAAAAACATAATTTTCATTTTAAAAGAACATCCAATTCACTTAAAAAACACATGAAATCACAATCACCAACAAGGCTGCCTTTTGATTTAAGTACTATCGCAGAGGTTTTTGACATTCAAAAAAAAAGAAAGTGCAAGGTTTTAGAAGCTTGGATTCATTCCTCTTATCAACTTAGTACTGTAAGACAATCTCTACTTGACGAAGTATATGAAAAAAGCAGGGACGATATGGATTACTGGAATGAGGAAGAACTAAAAATGCACTTAATTAGTCATTTATTTTATGCTGCTGATATAGTCGTAGCGGGTAAAATAGCTGTATATTTTGAGCGAAGAATGGAAAAAGAAACAAATAATCATCTACTTTCCGTTATTTGTGATTGTATGGTAGCAACTCCTAAGCCATTTAATAAACCTGCTGCTCCTTATTTTTTTTTACAAGAATTTAAAAAAGGAAAAAGTGGGCAAATTGATCCTGAAGCGCAAATGTTAATTGCAATGCTCATTGCCCAACATCAAAATAAGGACGGCAAACCCATATATGGCAGTTACGTTATCGGGCGACACTGGTATTTCACAACTTTATTAGGCAATCAATACTGTCAGGCGAACCCTTTTGATGCGACCATTAAAAAGGATTTGTATCAGATTGTATATGTGCTTAGGGCTTTAAAAGATTTGATTTTGAGTAGATTATAAATACACAAAAACACATGACGGATAGACGGATACAAAGGTTTTGGGAAGTAATCAATCAACGGCAAGCTGATTTGACGGTGGTATTGGAAGATGTACATGATATGCATAATGTGGCTGCGGTGATGCGTACTTGTGATTCTGTGGGCATCCGAGAGTTATATGTCATTCATACAGATAGCATTAAATATTGTAAATTAAGTAGTACGATGGGGAAAAAGAGCTCGAGCAGTGCGAATAAATGGCTTCAATTGCATCTTTTTGATACGGTAGATAGTTGTTTTCAAGTACTTCGCAGCAAATATGATCGTATTTATACCACTCATTTAAGTGAGGATGCTGTAGAATTACACGAATTAAATTTAACTCAATCTATCGCGCTTGTTTTTGGCAATGAAAGAGATGGCGTTTCTGAGCGCACCCTTGAGTTGAGTGATGGCAATTTCCATATTCCACAAGTTGGAATGATTCGGAGCCTTAATATTTCGGTCGCTTGTGCCGTTACTTTGTATGAAGCTTTTAGGCAGCGCAAAGCAACAGGAAATTACGAGTCTCCTTCCCTATCCCAACAAAGCCGACAAGAACTTTTCGATAAATGGGCAGCTAGAGAAGTAAAATTGAAACAGAAACGATGATTGGTTTTAGGGTTGGAAAGTTTTTATTTTAAAAAATCTCACACCTCAAGTCTCCAATCTCCCGTCTCGCATCTAAAAATACATCCACGGAATCAGTAAAGTAGCCAATCCCCACACCAATAAAGTCAACAAGCCGCCAACTTTGACAAAATCCATAAAAGTGTATTGCCCTGCACCATAGACAAGGGTATTTGTCTGATAACCAATGGGTGTAAGGAAACTGGTACTCGCTGCAAACATCACCGTCAACACAAAAGGTTTGGGGTCTAAATGCAATTCACTGGCTATCATTAAAGCAATGGGAGTCAACAGTACCGCAGTTGCATTATTGGACATAAAACTGGTTAAAAGGGTTGTTATTAAAAAAAGCATGGATATGACCAAACGAGGTGAAGCATTGCCTGTAAACTCAATGATTTGTTGGGCAATTAAACTATCTACTCCAGTTTTTTGCACTGCAATGCCTAGTGGCAAAATGCCTGCTAATAAAAAAATAACTCGCCAATCCATTTTTCGATAAGCATAACGCATAGACATACAGCCTGTTACAAATAATAATGCAGCTCCTGCTAAAGCTGCTGTTACAATCGGCATCAAATTAAGGGCAGCGACCACTATAACCCCTAGCACAATAATTGAGGATAATAACATACGATGTCGGCGGAAGTTTTTCTTTTTTACTTTGCCTAATACAATAAAATCTTGAGAGTTGTAAAACTGAGTCAAATTTTTACGCCTTGCCTGTAACAATAAAACATCCCCAAACTCTACCGTTTCCTCCCATACTTGTCGTGCTAAGGAGAAGCCACTTTTACGAATGGCTAAAGGTAATGCCCCTAATAAATGCCTAAAATTTACATCTTTAATGCGTTTGCCCACCAAAAAGGAAGATCGCCCAATTACTGCCTCGAATAAAACCGTTTCTTCTGAGTTTAGTTCTGTATCATCTAAGTTATCCTGACTAACTTTGATACCTTGTTTACCTTGTATTTCTAATAAGTCCTTTAAATCTGCCTTGATGATCAACATATCTCCTTCCTGAATCGCTTCCACTTGTGAGGGTAGCCATAAGTCCTCCTCTCCTTCTCGAACAAGTGCGATCAAACGCACCCGATAGTATCGTTTCATTAGTTCGGTATCTTCCAATTTTTGCCCAATCATGGGCGAGTCTTTTTTAATAATAATTTGTGTTAAGTATTGTTGAAGATTATAGTTTTGGGTAAGGCTATCCACTTGCTTTCTTTCGGGAATAATATATTTTCCAATGAATAACATAAATAAAACAAAAGCTATAAAAAATATTAATCCTAAATAAAAAAACTCAAAAATACCTATTGATTCTTTCATTTTTTGCTCATAAATAGCTGCTGCTAAAATATTGGTAGAGGTACCAATAATAGTTGCAGAACCGCCAATCATAGCAGCAAAGGAAAGTGGCATTAAAAACTTGGAAGGGCTAACTTTAGCATATTCAGAAAGGCGAGTAATGATGGGGAGAAATATCGCAACAATGGCAGTATTGTTCATAAAGGCAGATAAAAACCCAACAACAATCACTGTTAGCAGCATAATTCTCAATTCACTTGTGCCAGTAACCTGCTCCAAGCGTTCCCCTAAATAATTGACAACCCCTGTACTCTGCAAACCTAAACTCAACACCAATAGGGCGAAAACCGTAATGGTTGCCATATTGCTAAAACCCGACAAACCTTCTTCGGGTGTAATAATTCCTGAAATCATCAAAGATACCATCACCAAAAAGGCAGTCAAATCAGCAGAAAAATATTCTGTTGTAAATAAAATGATGGCAACAATGGCGATAATAATGACTATTATCATTAAACATAATATTTAAGTGATGGTTATGCTCTTGGCTACTGAACACATAGACAATTGACATAAAACATTAATAATCAAAGATTTGCATTTCTTAAAAACTCAGAGAATAATCTTCAATTTTCTATTTTTCACTTACCCATATATGGTTAAATTTCTGCCTCCTGAAAACACTCTTGATTCCATTTTTTCTGGTCATCAAAGGCATCACGCGCATAAATAGGTTTATAATAGTATTGAATTTTATCTAAAAAGCATTTGCAAAATTTTTCACCATCAATAGTTTCAATATTACCCATCATTTGTTGACAGTAATCAATTTGAAAAGTCATTTCACTATCCGTCCAACCATCTTCTGAAACTACTGTAATACCTTTTTCTGCTTTAGCAATTTTTTTACCTGACTTAGTAACAGTAAAGCCATTTTCTACTTTGGGTTTAGTTGTTTTAGTAGTTGTTTTTGTGGCTTTTGTAGCTGTTGCTGTAGAAGAATTTTGTTGTTGACAGGCAACGATTAAGCAGAGTAGTAAGAGTGGAGTTATTATTTTCTTTATAAATTTAAAAATCATTTTATTGTATTTTTATATACTGATATTATTTTTTATATATTTAGGGCAAAGAAAATTCATGTTTTTTTTTATGTGAATTTTCTTTTCTCAAACGTTAATTGTTTCAAGCCTAGTAAGTCGTTAACTCCCCGGCATATTTCCCCAGCCGAAAGAAGTTGCCAAACCTCCTGTTGCGGTTTCCTTATATTTGGCCGATAAGTCTTCGCCTGTTTGCCGCATAACTTCCACTACCTGATCAAAAGAGATAACCGCCTTGCTTTGTCGGCCTGAAGCCAGTACATAAGCATTGTAAGCCTTGATTGTTCCATTCGCATTGCGCTCAATACAAGGGATTTGCACCAAGCCCTTAATCGGATCGCAAGTCATGCCCAAGTGATGTTCCATAGCAATTTCGGCAGCCGTTACAATGGTAGAAAGTTGTTCGCCAAAAGCATAACTAAATAGGGCCGCAGCCATTGCCGCCGCCGAGCCGACCTCCGCTTGACAACCCAATTCTGCCCCTGAAATAGAGGCATTATCCTTGATGATAAAACCAACCATCGCAGCAACTAGCAAACCCTTTTTAACGGTTAGTCTAGGTATTTGACAGTCATTCAGCAGATAGGCCACAGCGGCAGGGATAATACCCGCAGCTCCATTAGTAGGAGCCGTTACAATGAGCTGTCCTGCTGCATTTTCCTCAGAAGTCGCCAACGCATAAGCATTCATTCGCGCAAAAAGCGCATCTGCATAGCGTTTATTTGCTTCCAATTTTAGCGCATTTTTATACATAGCCTTAGCTCTCCGATGCACATTTAAACCGCCCGACAGCACGCCTTCACTCTGCAAACCACGCCTAACACTATCTTCCATTACCTGCAAAACAGCCTCCATTTTTTCATAAATTTCCGCTTTGGAACAATCATTTAAGGCCATTTCATTTTCCAACAATACCTGCACAACAGACCGTTTTTTGTCCTCACAAATAGCTACCAATTCCGCCATATTCTGATACCCATACTTGGGCTTTTTTTCCTCTTGATGCTTAGGTTCTATTCCTTCCTTTTGAATAAAACCACCACCAATGGAGTAAAAAACAGCCTGCAATATGGCATGTTCTTGATGCAAAAATACAAATTTTAAGCTATTTGGATGCCAATAAGGATTGCTTTTATAGTTAAAAAAAATATCTTCTTCTTTAAAAGAAATTCGCATATCTTCAAACGGAATGGAATAAGTCACTTCTTTTTTTTCAAAAAAATGATTCAAACGCTCAATATCTACCTGAGCAGGTTCATCGCCATACAACCCAGCCAAAATCGCGCGATGTGTACCGTGTCCGTGTCCTGTAGCAGCTAACGCACCATACAACTCAACTTTGATTTTCAAATTATTTTTCAAATTATTTTCTCGCAAAAAAGAAATAATTTCTTGTCGAAAATGAGCAGCAGCACGCATCGGTCCCATGGTATGTGAGCTAGACGGGCCAGGTCCGATTTTAAACAATTCAAAAAAGGAAGTTGTAATCATGGTTATTCAAATATGAGATTGGCTATTTAGACTTTTAGCTCTTTAGCTGTTAGAAATTAGCGATCAGAAATTAGTTAAAATAAATCACTTTTTATTTTAACTAATGGATATAAGTACCTAGACAAAATTAAACGACACTTTTTAAAAATTAAAGTGATGAAATTTAATACTTTAGAGCAAAATTGTGCACAATTAAATAGTGCTTGGCACTTAAGCTTTTAATTTTTATAGTATTATGACGGCTAAAGCCTTCATTACAGAAAACATTCAAAAATAAATTAATCAGTAAAAAACGTCCAAAAACGAATCACTAATCTACTAATCACAAATCCACGAACTATTAAAATAGCCACAAACTGCTTGATAGAAAAACTCTGTACTTGAAACATCCCCACTTCGTCTTGCTAATTTAATCAAAAATAAAGTATAAAATTTTCTTTTGCCTGTTCTTTTCTAAA
>JAHDHV010000397.1 GCA_020631155.1 Bacteroidota bacterium
ACACCACCGTACAAGCGGACCTCGCATACGGCGGTTCCTTATCCATCTCCTATGACGCTCTTTTCACCACCATAGGCTACTAAGTACTTTAAAATAGGGCTACTATCTGTCTATGCTATACAGCCGTAAAAAATTTGTATTCTAAGCCTAATAACCTAAATTAAAGAGTCTATTTTTTCCTTCCTATAGATAGAGCTTTGGGTGACTCGTCTTCCTCCCATTCTGACTCAATTCCTAAAGAGCATTAATAAAATAAGTTTCCAGTTTCATTTCTTTGTCTTTTCCCTCCTATTCTTTACTTCTTGACTGTTTAAAATATTGTAAAATGCAACAGTGTTGCATTTTACAATATTCATTTGTATGTTTGCAACACTGTTGCACCTTATTGTGCTCATTTTTAGGTATGTTTCATTTCCTTTCTAACACTTTATCTCTAAAATTGCTATTTAGATATTTAGCCTTTTGGCTCTTTAGCTGTTAGAAATTAGTGATCAGAAATCAGTTAAAATAAATCACTTTTTAATTTTCCTAATGGATATAAACTTTTGATTTTTATAGTATTATGACGGCTAAAGCCTTCGCTACAGAAAACATCCAAAAAGAAAGAAATCAATAAAAAGCTCCCAAAAACGAATCACTAATCTACTAATCACCAATCCACAAACTGTCAAAATAAACACAAACTGTTAGGTGGAAAAACTCGGTATTTGAAACATTGTTGCACCTTATTGTGCTCATTTTCACATTTGCAACATTGTTGCATTAATTAATATACGAATATTGAAAACCAATTTAAGCGCCCAAAATACATCATCAAATAAATGTTTAGAAGCAAAACAGCTTTCTATGCATTTCGGTAATAAGACCGCACTTCGAGATTTGAGCTTTACTGTGAAA
The DNA here is from genome assembly GCA_020631155.1 of Bacteroidota bacterium. GTDB lineage: Bacteria > Bacteroidota > Bacteroidia > Chitinophagales > UBA2359 > JAHDHV01. Next base: position 898 of record JAHDHV010000397.1, read on the forward strand.
CCCGGAGAAATATTTTGTCTGTTAGGGCAAAATGGGGCTGGAAAAACTACCACTATCAATGTTTTACTGGGCTTATTAAAACCGAGTTCAGGAGATGTTTTGATAGATACTGTGTCAATTATCAACTGTACTACTCCATCGAATGTTTTGGCATACATTCCAGAAGTAGTGCAGTTGTATGGCAATCTTTCTGGTCTTGAAAATTTGGATTTTTTCAGTCAGTTGGCAGGATTCAGGTATGCTAAAAAAGAACTACAACATTTTCTCCTACAAGCCAACCTACAAGAAGATGCACACAGCCACAGACTATCTACCTATTCTAAAGGGATGCGTCAGAAGGTGGGTATAGCCATCGCTCTGGCTAAAAATTCCTCCTATATTTTGATGGATGAACCTACATCTGGGCTTGATCCTAAAGCTTCTGTCCAGTTTGCCCATATATGCAAAAAATTGTCGAGTGAAGGAGTAGGTATTTTAATGGCCACACATGATATTTTCAATGCAGTCAATATTGGGTCAAGGATCGGTATCATGAAAGAAGGCAGCCTCATTCATACCGCAAATTCGGCAAATATCACAGCTCAAGAACTTCAAGAGTTGTACCTAAAAACCATTTAAACATTTCAAAAACACAATTATGAATAGGAAAACATTTACCATATTATTTTTTCTATTTTTGCCCTATATTAGTTTTGCTCAATCAATTGTTAGTGGTAAAGTACTGTCCTCAGATGATACATCACTTCCGGGAGCAAGTGTCTTAATTAGTAATGGTGCAGGCCAAGATAAAGGCACTATAACGGATACAGAAGGAAACTTCTCCATTGATATAAATGAAGCTGGAGATTATGTATTTAAGCTAAGTTTTATCGGTTATAATGATTACACAAAAAATATAACTATTACGGAAGCTCAAAACCTCGATTTAGGGACTATCGTTTTGGTCGCCACTGATGCCGTCTTGCAGTCAATAGAAGTTTTAGGTAGAAAACGTCAAGATTATAATAGTGAATACTCTTTTTCTGCTACTAAGTTGGCCATGATTAATAAAGAACTGCCACAATCTGTTTCTACTGTAACTAAAGAATTGATTAGTGACCGACAAGCATTTCAGTTGGTAGATGCTGTCAAGACAGTAAGTAATGTAGCCGCTACAGGTATCTACAACCATTACAATATAAGAGGCATTACACAAGCTGATGATGGTCAAGTAGTGAATGGATTGCGTACACGACAGTATTATTTCCTACAACCTATTACATCACATCTTGAAAGAGTAGAAGTCATAAAAGGCCCTTCTTCTGTAACGTTTTCTAGTGCAGACCCAGGCGGTACCGTAAACATGGTTACTAAAAAACCATTAAAAGAAAAAAGAGGGGAGATTTCTCTATCTGCTGGTAGCTTCTCTACATTGAGAGCAGCCATAGATTTTACCGGGCCGTTAAACAAAGAAAAAACCTTACTTTATCGTCTTAATGTTGCCTATCAAGGAGCTAAATCCTTCCGAGACTTAGTGAACAATAATGCATTTTTAATTACTCCTTCCTTAAGCTATGTTCCTAATGAGTCAACTGCACTAAACGTTGAAATGATTTATAACAACAGTGTAGGAAATCTAGATAGAGGGCAACCTATTTTTGGGGCAATTAATGGCGAATTTGATATTAACAGTACGCCAATATCGCTCAATGTAGGTGCAGCTAACGACCATTACAAAAACAATGAACTCCTATTCACTACCAACTTTAGCAAGAAGTTTACGGATAACTTTGGTTTCAATGCACAGTATATGAAACAAACTTGGGCGGAAGATTTAGCAGAACACAGAGTTGATGGTACAGCGGTTGACATTGAAGGTACTATAATACCCACTCTTGCAAGATTAAGATATGATAGAAGACAACAATTTTGGGATACGGATAATTTAAGTGTCTATCTTAATTACGATATTGAAACTGGTAACATCACTAACAAAATATTAGTAGGATACGATGCCACACGATGGGAAAGAAAAATTGGTGCAGGTTTTTTGCGAGCTAGAAGATATTTAACAACGAGTGGAGGACAATCTAACTTCAATCCAGATAATGCCAGTAATTTCCAAACAATGCTTGTTGATGGGGTAACAATGCCCGTTCCTGCTGTTCCACATTTCAATTTAGAAAATCCATTTAACGGAGCTAGAAACACAAATGCCTACAATCTGGCCGAATTATCTATTCCAGCAAATTTAAATACATCTAGCGGTATCTATCTTCAGAATCAATTCAAAATTGGTAAATTATCAGCCCTGATTAATTTAAGATATGAATTTTTTACAGATATTTTCAATTATAAACAATCAGAAGAAGAGTTAAAAACGAATGCTTTTGTGCCTAGATTGGGGTTGACCTATGAAATCACCAATAGCATTAGTGCTTACGCCACCTATTTAGAGGGCTTCCAACCACATACAAATACGGTATCTTTATCACCAACTGCCGAAGGATTCTTCTGGGCGGCATCCCCAGCTAGATTTGACCCTCTTGAAAGTAGCCTTAAAGAAGTTGGTTTCAAAGGTGAATTTTTGAATGGAAGAATTTTCGCCAACTTAGCCTTTTTTGATATTATTCAGAAAAATATTTTACTAGGAGATACCTATGACTTGGACAACTTAACAACTCGTGGTGAGCAACGAAGTATTGGTTTTGAAATGGATATTTCTGGTAATGTTACGCCAAACTTCCAATTGGTGGCCTCCTATGGTTTTAACAATGCAGAAATTGTGGAAGATGCTATAGAGGAATTTAAGGGAGAAAGAATCGGAGGAGCTCCAAAACATAATGCTAATTTCTGGGGACGATATGATTTCACGAATAATATTTTAAGAGGGGTTGGAATCGCTATTGGAGCGCAGTTTGTAGACGAGCGATATACTTGGTATAATCCTACATACAGTACTGATAGAGTACTTTTACCAGCTTACACCGTATTGGAGGCTGCGTTATATTACCAACCGAGTAATACAAATATGCAGTTGACTTTAAAAGTCAATAACTTATTGGATGAAACCTACTGGTTAGGTGGTCTTAACCCATCTAGATTAGGTCCTGGTTCCCCTCGAAACATCATGTTCACTACAAATTATAAATTCTGATAAACTTGACTCAAAAAACGACCTTTCTAATAGCAAGACAATTTTGCAAAGAAACCTTTAGCAATAAGGGTTTCTTTGTTCTTTATTTTGTATACCTCACTTTGCTACTCTTAGCCAGTGTTGGAGCTTGGAAATCATACACAGTAAAACAAGATGCCATATTGCATTATCAAGATAGTGCGAGGCAAAGTTGGGATAATAATCCTGATAAACATCCACACAGGATGGCACATTTTGGCACATTTGTTTTCAGAAAGAAACATCCTTTAAGCATATTTGATGGCGGCTTAGAGCACTTTACTGGAAATGCCGTCTTTCTCGAAGCCCATAAACAAAATACGATCAATTTCTCCGAAGCAAGTTTAGCTACAGGCTTAGTGCGATTTGGAGACTTGCATCACGCAATGTTATTACAACTAATACTGCCTTTGATTATTTTCTTTATAGGGTATGCTACCGTAAGTTCAGAAAAAGAAAATGGTATATTGAAAATCATTTATGCACAAGGGGTACCGATGCGTAAAGTAGTGATGGGAAAATTTCTAGGCTTATGTTTTATCTCTGCGCTATTTTTTCTGCCTTCTTTGCTCTCCTTATTGAGCATATCTTGGCTCGGACAGGTAGAACAACATAGTGCTGTTGGTTTACGAAGTTTGCTCTTATCAGTCAACTATGTTTTTTTCTTTATTATTTTATCTGGTGTTACCGTTTTAGTTTCTGCATACAATAAACATTCTTCTAAATCTTTACTAATACTGCTCGGAGCTTGGTTGTTATTAGGGATAGTTGTACCCAAAACCGCGCAAGTTGTCGGTAATTTGATGTATCCGAATCTCTCCAAAATCGAATTTAAAGAGGCTGTAGAAGAACAAGTAGCCAAAACGGGAGATAGCCATAATCCTGATGATCCGTATTTTAATCATTTAAAAGATTCGGTTTTAAGAGCAAATAATGTTACCGATGTAGCAGAGCTCCCTTTCAATTATGGTGGATTCGTGATGAGTAAGGGCGAAGAACAAACCTCTAAAATCTATAAGGAACAACATAAAAAGTTGATACAATCCTACCACAATCAAAATACTATAGCCAATAGTTTAAGCATAATCAATCCCTTTCTTGCGATTAAGCATATTTCTATGGGCTTATCAGCTACAGACTTCCACACCTATACACACTTTATGTCTCAGACAGAATCTTACAGATACAAACAATCTCAGTATCTCAATGACCTCCAAATGAAATATATCAGCAATCGTGCAAAAAGTAGTGAAGGAAAAGTTCATGTAGTGGACAGTTCCTATTGGACATCCTACCCAAAGTTTGAGTATTCTTATGTATCCATCATTGATACATTAAAACATTATTTTTTGGACTTCATTGCTCTTTTGCTTTGGTTAATTTTGGTTGTTGTAGCCTTGACAAAACTTTCTAATCGAATCAAAATCTTATCGTAGTGATTACTCTATTTATCAAACAATTTCTTAGGTCCAAAACGGTATTGATTTCTTTTTTGTTGCTTTTCTTTTTTGGCATATTAGGTATTAGCACAGGAAAAGTATTTTTAGCCGATAAAAAAAAGGCAATCGAACAAACCACAAAGTATCAAGAAAAACATATAAAGCTTCAAACACAATTGCATAACTTGACAATGGTAGATTAGGAATATTTTGTATATTAGCGATATGACATCAG
>JAHDHV010000398.1 GCA_020631155.1 Bacteroidota bacterium
TTATTGATTTTAATTTGTAAATAGATGGTTATTAGTTTTTTAAAGGACATAAAAACCTTATAACTTTTTAACCTTATTAGAGTTTGGAGCTAAATTGGTTTTTCGTCTTTTACTTCATTAATAAAAACAATAATAATTTCATTTGATTTTATATCGTTTTGGTTAGAAAAGCAAAAGGTATTATTCTTAAAGTTTATTAAAAAAATAAAAACTTTAAAACCTTGTAACTTTGTAACCTTCCAAACTCTAAAACCTTAGAACTTTCCAAACTACAAAATTATTAAATCGTCAATGGCTAAGACAAAAAGATACATTAATCGGGAAATCAGTTGGTTAGCATTTAATGAAAGATTATTGCAAGAAGCCAATGATCCGACTGTGCCTTTATTTATGCGAATCAAATTTTTAGGTATTTTTTCCAATAATTTAGATGAATTTTTTAGAGTGCGAGTAGCTTCTTTAAAAAGAGTAGTTAGTGTTAATAAAGAAGCAAAAAATGCATTGGGTTTTAGCCCTAAAAAAATACTAAGAGAGATACAAAAAACGGTTGTTCGGCTACAAAAAGAGTTTGAAAAAATATACGATAAGATATTGATTGAGCTAAAAAATCACAATATTTTCATCATCAATGAACGACAACTAACACCCAAACAGGGGAAAATGGTCAAGCAATTTTTTCATCGGAAGGTACGTCCTTTGTTAGTCCCTTTGATGATCAGCGATATTCCCGAATTTCCCGAACTCAAAGATGGTTCCATCTATCTAGCGGTCTACCTTTCCACAACAGATGGCACCCAAAAAACACGCTACGCACTCATCGAAATACCAACTGATAAACTGTCGCGCTTTTTAGTATTAGAACGCAATAATGGGCGAAATTACATCATTTTACTAGACGATGTAATCCGCTATTGTTTGACCGATATTTTTGCCATTTTTGGCTATGATGATTGTCGAGCCTATACCGTAAAAATAACAAAGGATGCAGAAACAAATATTGATAATGATGTTTCTAAAAGCTTTTTGGAACTGATTCATATTAGTGTAAAAAGACGGCGGCACGGACAGCCTGTTCGCTTTATTCATGATCAAGAAATAGAACTAAATTTAAAGCAATTTATCATTAATCAGATGAAGTTGGCCAATGAAGATAACATCATTTCGGCAGGGCGTTACCATAATTTCAAGGATTTTATGGGCTTCCCTTCGCTTGACAAACCCGAACTAGATAACCCAAAACTACAGCCTTTACGACATCCTGCCATCGATCCAAATAAAAGTTTATTTAAATTAATTAAACGAAAAGATATTCTGCTACATTTTCCCTATCAATCATATCATCCTGTGATTGATTTTTTGCGAGAAGCAGCCATTGACCCCGCCGTTGTAGCAATAAAAATGACCATTTACCGCCTCGCGAAACGCTCTAACATCATCAATGCGCTGGTTAATGCACGCAAGAATGGTAAAAAAGTTACTGCGATATTAGAACTGCAAGCCCGTTTTGACGAGGAGGCAAATATTGAATGGGCGAAAATGTTGCAGGATACAGGCATATGGGTGACACATGGGCCGCAAGACCGAAAAGTACATGCCAAATTATGCATCATTACCCGAAAGGAAGGGGATAAATTGGTAGATTATGCCTGTATTGGTACGGGAAATTTTAATGAAGATACGGCAAAAGTATACTCCGATTTAAGCCTATTTACTGCTCAAAAAAGCATTACCAAAGAGGTACAACGTGTGTTCAAATTGATAACTAGCCGCGACCGCCCTAAAATCAAACCCTTCAAACATTTATTGGTGTCTCCCTATTTTTTGCTACCACAACTGTATGGGTTTATTGATGAGGAGATTAAAAATGCAGAAGCAGGAAAAGAAGCCTATATTTTTGCTAAATTAAATAGTCTGAACGATGAAGGTATGATTGATAAATTATATAAGGCTTCAAAAGCAGGTGTGAAAGTTCGGCTAATTGTGCGAGGAATATGCTCCTTAATTCCTGGGCAGGAGGGACTAAGTGAAAATATTGAAGCGGTGAGTATCGTAGATAAATACTTGGAACACACTCGCATCTACCAATTTTGCAATGGAGGAGAAGAACAAATTTATATTTCCTCTGCTGATTGGATGGAGCGCAATCTACACCGCCGCATTGAAGTTGCTTGTCCAATTTACGACCCCGAAATTCGCCAAGAAATTAAAACCATTATGGATTTCCAATGGCGTGACAATAGCAAAGCGCGCTTTTTAAATCACCCCGATGGCAATATTTATCGAGAAACAAATGGTAAAGCACTGCGCGCTCAAGATGCTACCTACGATTATTACAAACGTAAATTGGAAGGCTTGCAGTGAGCGGCTGCCTTGATTTTCGTTTTTGAAGCTAAGAATTAGAAATTATGAGGGATGAGTTTTTTGTGTAAAATATTGTATCTTCGCATGAGTTAGAGAAGGTATTTTAAATAAAAAAAATAAATATTGTAATGGGATATGGATAAAGAAAAATTAAAATTAAGCTTTATAAGATTAAAAGGTTATAAATCAATTAATTCAGATGGTCAAAAAATTGATTTTCAGGATGTTACAGTTTTTATAGGTGCAAATGGAGCTGGGAAAAGTAATTTAGTGTCCTTTTTTTCTATGTTAAATCATATGATGACAGGGGCACTTCAAACTTATTTAGGTAAAAATGGGTCGGCTGATTCATTTCTTTACTATGGCGCAAAAACTACCACAAGAATTGAAGCGTCTTTAAATTTTAAAAGCTCAAAAGAACAAGATGTTTATAAGTTTATCTTATCTCATGCTGTTGGTGATACCCTTATTTTCAATGAAGAAACATTAAGTTGGAAACAGAAAAATTCTACTAAACCTTTTAAATTAACACTTGCTCCTGGACTAAAAGAATCTGGGCTTTATGCAAAAACTAGAGGAAAAGGTGCAAATGCAAGAACAGCACAAGTTATGTATTCTTTACTGAGCAATTGTCGAGTATTTCAATTTCATGATACCTCTTCTACTGCAAGAATCAGAAATAAAGGGTATATAAATGACAATAGGTTTCTTAGGAGTGATGGAGGCAATTTGGCTGCTTTTTTATATATGCTAAAATCTCAACAAGAGAAATATTATAATAGAATTATTCGGTATGTAAGGCAAATTTTACCACAATTTGGTGACTTTGAGCTACATCCATCACCTTTAAACGAAAATTATATTCTTTTAAATTGGAAAGAAAAAAAATCAGACTATTTGTTTGGACCACATCAAATTTCTGATGGCTCTTTAAGGTTCATATGTCTGGCAACATTGTTATTACAACCACCTGAGTTACTACCATCTGTTATTATATTGGATGAACCAGAGCTAGGGCTTCATCCTTCCGCAATTGCTATTTTAGCTGGTATGACAAAAACGGCAAGTAAGCATTGTCAGATAGTTTTGGCAACACAATCTCCAAGATTAGTGGATGAGTTTAATCCTGATAATATTGTTGTTGTCGAAAGAAATATATTTGAAGATTGTAGCAGATATAAAACATTGCAAGAGAGTCAACTTGATGCATGGTTGGAAAGGTATAGTTTAAGTGAATTATGGGAAAAAAATGTTTTGGGGGGGCAGCCATGAGTACTATACGATTAAACATAACGGCAGAAGGACATACTGAGGAAAGATTTATAAAAGATACACTGAGCCCTCACCTATGGCAGTTTAATATCTATGATATTTATCCAAGGAAAGTCAAAACAAGTAAGGATAAACGCAAAACTCATAGAGGGGGATTAATCAGTTATCAAAAAGCGAAAAACGATATAGAAACTTGGCTAAAGGAGGATAATAATAAAGAGGCTAGATTTTCTACAATGTTTGACTTGTATGCTTTACCTACAGACTTTCCCAAATTTGAGGAGTCAAAAAAAATAAATGATCCCTATGAAAAGGTGAAATTCCTTGAAAAAGCTATGGCTGATGATATCAATGATTACCGATTTATTCCCTATATCCAACTTTATGAATTTGAGGCATTAGTTCTTGTCAACCCAAGAAATCTTGAATTTGAGTATATGGAGCATGAAGCAGCAATAAAACAACTAGAGAAAGTATTAGAAAATCATAAGGGCAATCCTGAACTGATAAATGATGGTCGGGAAACAGCTCCATCTAAAAGAATATTAAATGTTATTCCTGAATATGATAAAGTAAGTGCTGGAGCAAGTATCGCTGGAATTGATGGTATTGAGCCATTAAAGGAAAAATGTAAGCATTTTAAGGAATGGGTTGAAAAACTTGAAAAACTCTCTGTAAGCTGTTCCTGATTATTGGTTTAGTAAATATATTTAAAATGCTTTTGTTTTTTTAAACTTCTTTTCGATTTATTGCTGTAATAATAATATTTTTATAATGGATGGGTTTATTTGTTATTGCCAATTTCTGATTTTTAACAACTAATCGCTAACTTCTAGTTACTATGAAAAAAAACATTCAAAATTTACTCTTTTATTTCGCCCTTGCATTTATCACCCTATTTATGCTACGGTTTATTTATGGCTATTTGGCTTATCCCAATGGACGCACTTATCAGACAACTACTTTTGCTCCTGCTTTGAACAATATTGGGCAGCAATCAGGAGGCTTTAACTTTAATTTAACCAACTATGCCAGCCAACGAATTGTAAAAAAAAGTAAGCAAATAGCAACAGGAGGAAGCAGTGCAGCTACTTCGGTGAGCGTAGACCAGAAATATGAAAAAATCGCTTCTTTAAGTGCCCAGACAAATAAATTTAAAGAGGCAGAAAAAAAGGTGCGTGAATTAATCAACAATTACAATGCCCTCATACAATTTGAGCAAAATGCAGGCTTGGCAGGACATCGAACTTTGCATCTTGCCATTGGCGTGGCACCCGAAAAATTTGACGCTATGACAGAGGCACTCGCCAAAATTGGTCGGCAAACATCTATGCGAATTGATAAAATAGATAAAACCAATGAATACAAGGACTTAAACGCTCAAAAAGTTTCCCTAGAAAATGTACGACAAAGTTTGATTGCCCTAAAATCGCATGGTGGAAAAATTGAGGAACTACTAAAACTAGAGGAGCGAATCTTGGAAACAGACGAAAAAATCCAAAATCTAGGCATCAAATTAGGAGAGTTTGATAAAGAAAACGAATTTTGTACAATTAAATATACCTTATCAGAATCTCAAAGTATTAGCCATCACATTCCCATCTATTCGCGCCTAAAAACCGCTTTTGAATGGACGGTTAAGTACTATTTTTTAATGGTTGCCATATTGTTTTTCGCAAGTTTGGCCAGTTTGGTAATGGTTCTTATCTTTACCAAATTACAACCATTTTTGGCTAAAAATTGGGAACAGTAAAATGCTTTTGGAGTTTTTGGTTGTGAGTTGTGGGTTTGTGATTTATGGTTGTGGATTTATGGTTTTGACACTTTGTACTTGATAGCAATATCTGCATGTTGGAAAGTGGTATGTTTCATTTTCTTCCTAACACTTTGGTTATGAGATTGCCTTTTAACTATTTAGACTTTGGGATTTTTAGCTGTTAGAAATTAGCGATTAGAGATCAGAAATTGGAAATTATTTTTTGAACTTTCTTGTAGCTATCAATTTTTGATTTAAGTACCACACAATAATTAAACAGAGTGTGTCAAGAATTTAGGGAATGGCAAAATACTGTTTAAATAGACATTCACTT
>JAHDHV010000399.1 GCA_020631155.1 Bacteroidota bacterium
AAGTCGCCGAAGGCAATCATGGAATTACGAACAATATTTTCGGCGAGGAACTCAGCAATATTTAAACACATTTTCCCCCTAAACAAAGCAAGTCAACACCCAAAGAAACTGCTTCGTTAATTTGTGTACCCTTTTGAATATCAAATTAGGTATGAGTGTCTCAAAGATTTAGGGAATAACAAAATGATGGCTGAATAAAAAGAGGGGTATTTTCTCTTTTCCAAAAATAAAATCTCTTTTTTCATCAAGTAAAAAAAGAAACAAACGAGTGTGTCAAGCATTAGGGAATAACAAAATGTTATCCAAATGAAAGGAGAACCTTTACTTTTTTCTAAAATAAAATATTCTTTTTTTTATTGGTGTTGAAAAACGGCCTTGAAAGTTTTTGCGTTAAGAAAATTGCTAAGAATATCGTTAAGAAATATCCGTAGTGATACGGGCTTTAAAAACCTAGTGGATTTAAACTAAAGTTTTAAACTTTGATTATCAATTACTTGCCTCGACTTAAACAAGGAGTATCGCCTTAGGAGATTTTAGATATTCTTAGCAATTTTTAGCGAAAAAGTTTCACCGTCGTTGGGACGTAATGCATTACGTCCTTACTATTTTTATCAAGTAAAAAAGAAAAAAACGTAGGGAAAGGGGCACTTTTTAAGGTTAAGGTCAATAGTTATTATATGAAATCCCTCTTTTTCTGACACACTCAAAGGGCAGGCAGGTCAAAAATCGGTAGCAAAGCGCAGGACTGAAGCGCAAGAACGATATTTTTGACAAGCGTTTTTGCTTACTTTTTTCGCGATTGCAAAAAGTAAGTCGCCGAAGGCAATCATGGGATTACAGACGATATTTTCGGCGAGGGATTCAGTAATATTTAAACCTATTTACCCCTAAACAAAGCAAGTTAACACCCAAAAAAACTTCTTGCTTAATTTGTGTACCCTTTTAAATGCGGAAATAATAAGTTGAACCATAAAGCCAAAATAATAAGAAATCAATCGAGTGTGTCAAGAATTTAGGGAATGGCAAAATACTGTTTAAATAGACATTCACTTTTCCCAAAAATAAAACATCACTTTTTTGTTCGTGTAAAAGAGCGACCTTGAAATTTTTTGCGTTAAGAAAATGGAATGAACAGCGTTAAGAAATATCCGTAGTGATACGGAATTATAAGAACCGACTAGGCTATTTTTAAAGTTTAAACAGTTGATTATTAGCTTTTTCTTTTGATTTTAACAAAAGAGTATCACCTTAGGAGATTTTAGCTGTGAATGAGATTTTTAGCAAAAAAATTTCACTGTCTTGATTGTTGGGACGTAATGCATTACGTCCTTACTATTTTATCAAGTAAAAAAGAAAAAAACGTAGGGAAAGAGAAACTTTTAAAGGCTAAGAGCAATAGTTGTTATATGAAATCCCTCTTTTTCTGACACACTCTCATCATTTTTAATACTTTAGCACAAAATTGTGCACAACTAAATAGTGCTTGGCACTTAAATGTATTCAGATAACATTCAAAACATAAACTGCTTTTTTTCGTAATCAAAACTAAGTAGTCAGTCAAGATAAAATTGACGATTACTTTTGGCGTTTTTTGCTCCCTAGCTGTGTTACAAAGCCTCGCCGTAGCTTTGGAATTTATTAAAAAAGTAAAACCTTTAAAACCTTGTAACTTTTTAACCTTTCAAACTCTAACATAAACCATGTCAAGAAATCAATTTATTGCCAATCGTTTGCGAGAAGTTTTCTTAAATGGTCGCTGGATTGCAAATACAAATTATAAAGAGCAAATAGAAAATGTAACTTGGAAACAAGCAACTCAAAAAATCGGCTCACTCAATACCATTGCAGCACTTACCTATCATGTCAACTATTATTTAGGTGGAATTTTAAATGTATTTAATGGCGGCGAGCTAGAAATCCGCGATAAGTATAGCTTTGATTTCCCCCCAATCCAATCAGAAGCCGATTGGAGAAATTTAGTTACTGAATTTTTGTTAAATGCTAAAAAATTTTCGGATCATGTGGAAAAAATGGACGATTCTAAATTTGATGCGTCATTTGTTTATGAGCAATACGGAACCTATCAACGAAATATGGAGGGTGTAATTGAGCATGCTTATTATCATCTTGGGCAAATTTCACTTATCAAAAAAATTATTCTGGAAACAGAAACTTGACCATTAGCCTTTTAGCTGTTCTTAAAATAACTTGTCAAACCTAAATATTTGGGTATATTTTCTTTTATCTTAAACACTTTGTTTCTAAAATTGCTATTTAGTTATTTAGACTTTTGGCTATTTAGCTGTTGGAAATTAGAGCGCAAAAATTAGTACAAATAAGTTGCCTTTTGACTATAAACATCTATAATGATATGGTAAACAGATATTTATAGTGTCGCAATGGTTAAAACCATCGTTACAAGACTCATCCAAAAAGAAATTACAAAGTCCAAAAACGAATCACTAATCTACTAATCACGAATCCACGACCTATTAATGTAAACACAAACTGTTTGGTGGAAAAGTACAGGATTTGAAACATACTAATACTTGCCTAAACTACTAATCATCAACAATTTATAAAATTAAAAAAACTAAAATATTCGTTATGTAAATTATTAAAAAGAGAATTTCCATCAAAAAAAAAAATACCTAATCATGAATCACTGAGCTACCAATCAACATTCAGAATAATGTTCAGGTAATCATAAAAAATATCTAAAGCAAAAATACTTAATTCATAAATTCACTTATTTAATTTCAAAAAAAAACATTGGTAACACCTTATATTTCTATAGTTATGGCAGTCAAAGATACAGAGCCTTATCTACCTGACTGCTTAGATTCCATCATTCAACAAACTTATACTAACTGGGAACTAATCGCAGTTAACGACCATTCGACTGACCGAACTCCCGAAATTTTGCAGGCTTATGCACAGCGCGATTCGCGTATTCGGGTATTCCACAGCAACCGCCCAAAATTGATTCCTACCCTGCAAATTGCCTATCAACACTGTCGAGGCACACTCATTAATCGCATGGATTCTGACGACAAAATGCCTGCTTATAAATTGACGGCATTAGTTGAGGAATGGGAAAAATATGGAAAAGGCACTATTATAGCAGGCGGAACTCAACATTTTGTAGACAAAGGTGAGGTTGGAAAAGGTTTTTTACGTTATGAGGAATGGCTCAATGAAGTAGCCCGAAAAAGCACACATTATGAAGAAATCTACCAAGAATGTGTCATTCCATCCCATTGTTGGCTCATTCACAAGGATGATTTTGACAAAATAGGGGCATTTGACCCAGAAGTATATCCCGAAGACTATGACCTTTGTTTTCGATTTTACCGAGCAGGGCTTAAAGTTGTGGGTATTGATAAAATTTTACATTATTGGCGCGACCGTTCCAATCGCATTTCTCGAACTTGGGAAGAATATAAAGACAACCGATATTTTGACTTAAAATTGCGTTATTTTTATGAGTTGGATAGAGACCGTAATCGCCCTTTGGTATTGTGGGGAGCAGGTAAAAACGGCAAAGACATGGCCAAACTACTACAATCGTATCAAGATGATTTTCATTGGGTTTGTGATAATGAAAATAAAATTGGTAAAGATATTTATGGCGTGAAAATGCAACATTTCAACATCATTCCTGAGTTTGAAAAGCCACAGTTGATGATTGTAGTAGCTTCGCCTGATGCTAAACAGAATATTAGAAAACAACTTGCAGATTGGAACAAGAAAGCAGTAACAGATTTTTGGTTTTTCCTGTAATTAGCAAAAAAAATTAAATCTAAGCACATCAAGAATGAAAATAACAACAAAATGTCATCCAAGTGAGCGGGGAATACTTACCTTTCCTAGAAAAATATTTTTTTTACTATATGCAAGAGCGACCTTGAAAATTTTTGCATTAAGAAAATTAAAATAAGACTCGTTAAGAATCCGCAGTGATACAGAGTTTAAGAGCCTACTGAATTTTATTTAAATTTTAATCCTTTGATTATCAGTTATTTGTTTTGATTGAAAAAAGAGGATCACCTTAGGAGATTTTAGTGCTCTATTTTATCAGTTATTTTGCCTAACAACCAATTTTTTTCTGGCAATAGTTGTTCTTTTTCTATTTCCTCGTGCAATTGCCGTATTTTTTCTCGATCATTCGGCAAAATTTTAATCATACGATATAAAAAGTTGATGAATTGTTGATGTGCTTTTTTGTGGCTTTTAGCGATTTGTTGATGTCGGTGAATGAATACGCGAAATGCATTAAGGGAAGCTTCTAGTACATCCCATTCTCGTAATTCGTAATAAATTTTGATTAAAATTCTTTTTACACTTAATTTGATAAATGCATCTTTATACTCAATCTGTTGTAACAAAATAAGCGCACGATCGTATTTTTTCTGATGAAAATGTAAATTTGCCAAATTATAATTGTATACATCTGTTTGCAATTCCGCAGGAATACGCATTTTATGTTCCTCAATAAATTGTGCTGTCCAATCAAATTTTTGCAGCTGTAAGGCAACCGTAACAATGTTTTTAAATAAAGCTGGCAATAAATATCCATCTCTATAAATTATTCCTTTATCCAATTGTATATTATATAGCTCAAACACCTCTTGATAATAGGCTTCCCGAACTGTTTTAACGCGACTAGCTGCATTTTCTAAATAAGTATATAGTACCCTGCGCTCTATAGGTTGTAATAAGTCACTGTATCCTTCAAGCAAAGTTTTTAACTTCTCATAAAAAGCTATATTATCAGGTTGTTGTAACAGTAGTAAAGCCTGATACCATAACGCAATAACGGGAGAATCTTTATAAGGACTACTAGGAATATAGGTAATAATTTCTTCTTTTAGTGATAAATAATAATCAATATTAACACTATGTTGTCTGTTGATCATCTGGCATAAAACAATCAATTTATTAACTAAGTAATATTCATCAAATGCATTATTTAGAGCTTGAAAATTAACATCTCCCTGTCTATTATCTATTTTGCTGTAAAATATATTAGCTTCTCTTTCGATATTGACTTTTACCTCATAAAAAGCATAATCTTGATAAGGTGTCTTAGCTTGTAAACGCCTTATTTGTTGTAATAATGTGGTAAAATGCTTAGGATTCATTCGTTCATTATAAAAATGAATTAAGCTTAATCTCCCTTGCAACTCTTTATTTTTAAGATCATTGTGAATGATAAATTGCTCAATTAATTTGAATAGCTTACTAAGCAATTTAGTAATATTATTTTCACTATAGCTTTTATTTTTAAATACATACTGATGTGCTTTTTGAGAAGTTAATTTGGCACTCTCAAAGGTAGGAGCAAATTGTTGAAGATAGGTAAATAAGCTACTAATTTGTTTGCTTTCATTAAAAAAAGGCGACTCAAGAAATTTGCTAAATTGCAGTAATTCTTTTTTAGAAAAATGTTTTAATAAAATAATTGCTTTTCTATTTTTCATAGAGCATATTTCAAATTGTTGACTTTTGGATGTTTTTGGAGTTTGGAAGGTTAAAAAGTTACAAGGTTTTAAGGTTTTTAAGGTTTTCATTAATAAGTTTAAAATATTGTCTTTTTAATCAAAGATATACAAAGTTTAATTAAACTATTATTGTTTTAATCAATAAAATAAAAGGTAGAAACCCAACTTAGTAGTCAGTCAAGATAAAATTGACGATTGCTTTTGGCGTTTTTTGCTCC
>JAHDHV010000400.1 GCA_020631155.1 Bacteroidota bacterium
GCTATTACTAAACGAAGTGTTTACCAAAAAGTCTTAAACTACTTTTGTTTAAATACATCTAAAGAACAGCACTTATTCAATCAAATCGCTCTTTTTTTTGTAAAAAAGGCAATAAGTTTATAAAAAATGAAACAAATATTAAGTCTCATAAGCATTTGGGCAATTGTTAGCGTGATGAGTAGTTCGGTGAGTTGGGCTCAGAAAAAGGATATAGACTTAGACCTTATAAATGTGGCTAATTTAGAGGTTATTGATGGCGATACTATTCCTGCTTTTGAGTTGGATGTAATACCTGTTGTTTCGTACAAAATTCGTACAAAGGATCAGCAGCGTAAATACCGAAAACTTAAACGCAACTTAATTAAGGTATACCCTTATGCACAAAGAGCTATTACCCTATTACATGAGGTTGAACTCGCAACTTCGCAAATGCATAAGAAGCGACACAAGAAAAAATTTATCCGCGGCAAAGAAAAGGAACTGAAAAAACAATTTAAAAAAGAGTTGAAAAAATTGACAGTTTCGCAGGGCAAGGTACTCATTAAATTGATAGAACGAGATACAGGACAACCATTTTTTAAGACATTAAAAAGTATGAAAAATCCTGTTTCCGCATTTTTCTGGCACAATATCAGTAAAACTTTTGGCTACAATTTAAAAGAAGGCTACGATCCTAAAAAACATGCAGATTTGGAAGAATTGGTTTCTTTTTTAGAGGAAAATGGCTTGCGTGCTTTGGCTTATCGCTCCCGTTCCAGAAGATAGCAAGGTCTGGAATCCCAAATCAATCCCTTATAAATTCAAAGGCTATTGTAAAAAGTTTACCACTTTTTACAATAGCCTTTTTTTATTTTTACCTATTCATCTCCTTCAACAATTTGTCTATTTTGGAGTTTTGTACATACAATCAACAATCTAGATAATAAATGCAAAAACGACTACTACTACTATTCCTCCTAAGTACAGCAACACAATTATTTGCCCAAAATGGCATTATCAAAGGGCGCGTATTTGATCCAATTAACAATGAGGGCATCCCCTTTGCCAATGTCGTTATTCAAGGAACGACTAACGGCACAACGACCGATGAATCAGGGAATTACACCATTGAAAATCTGGTGCCCGACCTATATAATTTGGCGGTCTCCTATGTCGGTTACAAATCGCAAGTGATATTTGAGGTAGAGGTGAGCAATGCGCGTGCTGCTATTGTAGATATTCCGCTAGAACCAAATACAGAGCTTTTAAAAGCAGTGGAAGTGAAGGCTGATCCATTTAGCAAAACGGAAGAAAGCCCTGTTTCTTTGCGAAGCATTGGCGTGAACGAAATCAAGCGGAACCCAGGGGGGAATCGCGATATTTCCAAAGTCATTCAATCGCTGCCCGGTGTGTCTAGTACGCCTGCGGGCTTCCGCAACGATATTTTGATACGAGGAGGCTCGCCGAGCGAAAACCGTTTTTTTATTGATGGCATCGAAATTCCAACCATCAATCACTTTACCACACAAGGCGCATCAGGCGGTCCCGTTGGGATGATTAATGTGGATTTTGTGAAAGAAGTCAACTTTTATTCGGGAGCTTTTCCCGCTAGTCGCGGCAATGCGATGAGTTCTATTTTCGACTTCCGATTTAAAGAGGGCAATCCCGACCGCTTAAATTTTAACTTTGTGTTAGGTTCTAGTGATGCGGGCATTACTCTTGATGGTCCTCTGGGGAAACGCACCAATTTTATCTTCTCGGCACGCCGTTCTTATCTGCAATTTTTGTTTAAAGCCATCGGTTTGCCCTTCCTGCCAACCTATAATGATGCACAATTTAAAATCAAGCATCAACTCAATGATAAAAATACCTTAACCGTCTTAGGCATTGGTGCCATTGATGATTTCGCACTCAATTTAGAAGCCAATGAAACCGAAGAACAACAGTATTTACTAGATAATTTACCTGTTAATGAGCAGTGGAATTATACCGTTGGTATAAAGTACACTAATTTTAGAAATAATAGCTATACGAATATTATATTAAGTCGCTCCCATTTAAAAAATACGGCTTTTAAATATTTTCAAAATGATGAAAGCTCCAGCGAAAATTTATTATTAGACTATAATTCTGATGAAATTGGCAATAAATTTCGCATTGAAAACATCAGCAGAATTGGAGACGGTTGGAAAATTACGGCTGGAGCAGGCTATGAATTGGCACAGTATAAAAACAGTACTTTTGCCCAAATTATAGCAGGAAGCGAATTACAAACTGTTGATTATGATACAGATTTTAATTTAAATAAATGGAATGTTTTTGGGCAAGTGAGTAAAAAATTACTGGATAACCGCCTTATTTTATCGGCAGGTGTGCGCGCCGATGCCAATGATTATTCTAGTGAAATGAGCAATTTACTCCAGCAAATTTCGCCTCGTTTTTCCGCTTCTTTTGCCCTTTCGCCAGCCATCAACATCAATTTCAATACAGGTATATTTTATCAACCACCTGCTTATACTACACTAGGTTATACCGAAAATGGCGTTTTAGTGAATAAAAACAATGGGTTGAAATATATTTCCTGTCAGCATTTAGTGGGAGGAATAGAATGGAATACAGCTAGTAATTCTAAAATAGCAGTAGAAGGATTTTATAAATTGTACGATAACTACCCATTTTCTACTAAAGATTCTATTTCTTTGGCTAATTTAGGCGGTGATTTTGGTGTTTTTGGCGACGAGGCAGTTGTTTCTACCTCTGAAGGGCGTGCTTATGGATTAGAATTATTGTTTCAGCAAAAATTATTTAAAGGATTTTACGGTATTTTAGCCTATACCTTATCGTGGAGTGAGTTTAAAGATAAAAATAATGTTTATGCCCCCTCTAGCTGGGATAGTCGGCACATTGTTAGTTTTACAGGAGGCAAAAAATTTAAAAAAGATTGGGAAATTGGCTTGAAATGGCGATTTTCGACAGGCTCTCCTTATACGCCTTATGATTTGGAATTGTCTTCTTTAGTAGATTATTGGAATGTGGCTAATCAAGGAATATTGGACTATAATCGCTTGAATGAGAGTCGTTTACCTACTTTTCATCAACTTGATTTTCGTTTAGATAAAAAATGGTTTTTTAATAAATGGAATTTGAATCTTTATTTTGATGTGGAAAATGCCTATGCTTTTCAAGCGACTTTACCAGCAAATCTGACTCTTGTTCGAGATGAGGAAACAGATGAAGCAATACTAGACCCTACTGACCCAACTCGTTACCAATTAAAAGAATTAGAAAATGTGTCAGGTACGGTATTGCCTAGTATTGGGATAATTATAGAATTGTGATTATTGAGATGTGAGACAGGAGATGTAACTCAAGATATAAGTAACTTGACAATGGTACAGTAAATCAATTATAAACAGACATTTGATTTTATTATAAACCATTAATAATGAGTCAATTATCTCATCTCAAGTCTCCTATCTTACATCTAATAAACTTAATAATCGGCATCAAACAAGTATAAATCTCCGCAAAAGTCTTTGGTATAGCCTTTTTGCGAGCAACTTGCTTTTAGGCAAAAGGTATAAATACCTTCTTTGTTGTATTTGTGCTTAGGGTTTGCTTCTTCAGATGTTTTACCATCTCCAAACTCCCACCATAACTTGTCATAGCTTCCATTGGACAAATCTGTAAAGGCAACCTCAAGATTTTCAACTTCATACTCAAAAACCAGTTTAATGTCACAGGAAGCATCTGCTTCTACTGAAGAAGGTTGGATAGTAACCAACAACAGTAGTGTAATAAGGGTACTAGCGAATGTAATTACTGTTTTTTTCATGATACTAAAAGGTTGTTGTGCTATATAAATTAAAGAAAATAGGGAAATCGGGCACTATATACTGCACATAAGGCAATAAAAATAAATTAGTCAGACTGTTAGTTGTTAGGGGTAAAAAATTTAGTGTTTAGACATCAAAAGTTGCTGTAAGGTACTTATCTTGCTTATAGACGATTCAAGTTAAGAGCGTTACAGGGTATATATATTTTTTATACAAAACTTGATTAATTTGAAGTTATTTTTATAAATAAAAAAGCTTTATTTAATTCGTTAACAATAGATTTTCTTAATTTTTTTAAAAAAATAATGCCAATAAAGTTATTTCTAAAAATTTCGCCTTAAACTACTTATACAGTGCAATAATTATCCAATTATTTATCGAATAAAATCTCCACTTTAGGGGGGAATTTTTTTTCAATTTATTTTTGTTTTTTGATACAAAAAAAAGGTATTGCGTAATCATATACTTGCTTACCCTGCATCTAGTTACATTTTTTCTGTCCAAAGTTTCTAACAATATATTCGGCTATTCTTTAAAAATTCTCATTTAAATTACTAACTTTGTGATAGTCTATACTAAAAACTACTCTTGCCCTAATCTACATTATAGCACTCTTAATTAGTTTTTATTAATGAATAACCCAGTTCTCATAAAAAAAGATAGACAACAAATAGAGGCATTGGAACGACTTGCCCAACTGAAACAAATGAAAATTGATTCATTGTTGGAAATCACCACTGCCATTAACAATAATTATCCAGCTAGTTGGCTGTTTAGAATATTTGAGTTTATTCTAAGGGCACAGATAGGCGTGGGGCGCGCGATTGTGTTCCACCGCAATCAAGGCTGGGCTTGTATGTGTCAATATAGTGTTACTCCTGAAATTATTGACACTATTGATGTTGAAAAACATCTGCTTAAATACACTGATACACAATACCTTAGTAATGTTCAAGATGAGCGACTGAGCGAGTTTGACATTCTAATACCTGTCTCTCATAAACGTGTTCCTTTGGCGTTCCTATTGCTTGGCGACCTAAAGCTAAGTCAAGAGGAATCTTTAGAGGAAAAAATAAAATTCATCCAAACCATTACCAACATCATCATTGTAGCGATTGAAAATAAACGCTTGTTCAAGCAACAACTAGAACAGGAAAGTTTGAAAAAAGAGCTAGAAGTTGCCGAGCAGGTACAGACAATGTTGATTCCCAAGACTTTACCCTATAACGATAAAATACAAATGGCGGGCATCTACCGCCCACACCATAGCATTAGCGGCGATTACTACGACTACATTCCACTAAGTGAAGATGGCAATGAATTTTTGGTTTGCATGGCAGATGTATCAGGTAAGGGCATTGCTGCGGCTTTGTTGATGGCAAATTTCCAAGCGGTGCTTCGCGCATTGGCTAAGGAAACCGACAGCCTTAAAATATTGGTGGAAAAGTTGAACGCTCGCCTCTTAGAAATTACGCATGGCGATAAATTCATTACTTTTTTTGTTGGCAAACACAACCTAACGACCAAGCAATTCACCTATATTAATGCAGGTCACAACCCACCTATGTTGGTGCATAAAGGGGAGTTGCAGTTATTACAAAAAGGCTGTACCATTTTAGGGGCTTTCGATAAGTTGCCCTTCATCAATCAAACAACCCTCGAATTACAGCCCAATACCACCATCATCACCTATACTGATGGTTTGACCGACCTTGAAAATGAGGAAGGCGAATATTTTGAAATGGATCGCTTTAAGGATTTTGTCCAAAAAAATGCATCCTTATCTATCACAGAATTTAACAATCAATTGCTCCAAACTTTGCAAGCATTTAAAGGCGATAAGGAGTATACTGATGATATTTCTATTTTGAGTTATTATGCTTTTTGATAGATATGAGACGGGAGAC
>JAHDHV010000401.1 GCA_020631155.1 Bacteroidota bacterium
CAATCACATTTTCCATTTAGCCCATAGCGGTATTCCCGACTAGGATCGGCTGTTAAGGAAGTATGACCAATTTTCATTTTTCCGCCATCTACTGCAAAGCTACGCTCGTCAAAATGCTGGTACATCATACCACCACAATGATATTGCACAGGGGCATTGTTACCTGTTTGGTTGCGGTAGGCAATGACTTGTAAAATTCCATCTGTTTCAGGTTTGAAAGCTAATTCGCGAATGGGGTTCCAGTTTGGCTGTTCCTCATTTTTCCCAAAACTACTATTCATGAGATGGTCGCTATTACAGCCAATAAATAGCAGTAATACAGATACAGATAATAAGATGATATAATTTCTCAATAATTGCATGATTAATACTTCCATTTTTATCTTTCTATAAATTGTACTGTTACTGAAGTTTTGATGTTCATTTGAGTAGAGGATGAGCTAGTGAATTAGTTTTGCTATTTTATTTATCTTAATAGCTTGATAATTAGATGTTTGTGTTAAATATTTCTTTTGAAGTAAGTTTTCTATTACATAGCAAAAGGATGTGATTTTTTTGCTATAAGATCATGACAGCACAAAAATAGACCTTGTTTAAAAAGTAGAATGTAAGTGCCAAGCACTATTTAATTGTGCACAATTTTATGCTAAAGTATTAGAAATGAGTAGTTTAGTCTTTTACTATTGTAACATTAATTTTGTCTAGGTACTTACCTTTTGAATTAGCAATGATATTGTAGCAAGCTTTCTTAACAAAAATGTAGAAAATTGGCAGGGATAAAAGTAGTTTTGTGTGTATAGCTATATCTTGACTAAGATAACCGTTTATAGGGGACTTTGCAAGTAAAGCCTATTATAAACGGTTATCTTACGGTCAATTATTGGTAAGATTAGTGTAAAAAAATGAATATTTTAACTGTGTGAAAAAAGCAAGTGAACTTTATTGTTTTATAAAAAAATGATAATGTGTTTTTTATGCGCTGGTTTGGCATTTACATACCTACCATCTTTTCAGGCACGACCCATTCCTCAAATTGCGCTTCTGTAAGAATCTCAAGTTTTAAAGCAGCCTCTTTTAGTGTTGTACCCTCTTTGTAGGCGGTTTTGGCAATTTCAGCGGCTTTGTCATAGCCAATTTTGGTGTTGAGTGCTGTTACCAACATCAAAGAATTATATAAATTTCGCTGTATCACCTCATGATTTGGCTCAATACCCATTGCACATTTTTCATTAAAAGAAGCTGCTGCATCGCCTAGTAACTGTGCTGATAGCAATAAATTATATATCATCATTGGCTTAAATACATTTAATTGAAAATGCCCTGTACAACCACCAACATTGATCGCCACATCATTGCCCATGACTTGAGCGCAAACCATTGTTATTGCCTCTACTTGTGTGGGGTTTACCTTCCCCGGCATAATAGATGAACCGGGCTCATTAGCAGGAATTTTAATTTCCCCAATTCCTGAGCGTGGACCTGATGCCAACATCCGTATATCATTCGCAATTTTCATTAGACTAACCGCCACTGTTTTCAATGCACCTGAGACTTCTACAATCGCATCGTGAGCAGCCAAACCTTCAAATTTATTCTCGCCAGTTCGGAAGGGAAGCTCTGTAAATTCTGCTATCTTTTGCGCCACCGTTTCCGCATAATTTGGCGGTGTATTGATGCCTGTACCAACTGCTGTGCCGCCCAAAGCAAGCTCTGATAAGTGGTCAAGGGTGTTGCGAATTGCTTTGATGCCGTGTGTCAACTGCGAAACATAAGCCGAAAATTCTTGACCTAAAGTAACAGGTGTTGCATCCATAAAATGCGTTCTACCAATTTTTACCACCTGCATAAAAGCCTCTGCTTTAGCGTGTAAAGTGTTGCGTAAAGCCTCTAAATTGGGAAGGGTATTATTGACCAACAACTGATAAGCAGCGATATGCATAGCAGTCGGGAAGGTGTCATTGGAGGATTGTGATTTATTGACATCATCGTTTGGGTGTAACGTTTTTTTGGCATCCGTTAATGCGCCACCTCGAAGCACATGCCCACGATTGGCAATTACCTCATTTACGTTCATATTTGTCTGTGTGCCTGAACCCGTTTGCCAAACTACTAATGGAAATTGGTCGTCTAGTTGTCCTGTTTGTATTTCATCGCAAACTTGGGCAATGAGGTCTGCCTTTTCTTTGCTGAAACCTGCACACTCCATATTGGTATAAGCCGCCGCCTTTTTCAAAATCGCATAAGCGCGAATTACCTCAATGGGCATTCGTTGACCGCCGATTTTAAAATTTTGTATGGAACGTTGTGTTTGCGCGCCCCAATATTTATCGGCTGGAACTTCTACATAACCAATGCTGTCTTTTTCCTGTCTGTATTTTTGCATGTATGAAATTATTTTTCAGTTTGGAAGGTCTTAAAGTTTTTTTAATAAAACTTATACCAAATGTCTAATGATTTTTTAGCCAGAAGTATACAAAATTTAAAAAATATATTTTCAATTGTAACTAATAAGCTAAAAGCCTGATAATCAAGAAATTGTTTATTTTGGGCTAGTTTCTAAGCCTTTGATTATCAATCATTTATAAAGTAGTTCCAAACTCCAAACACTAAAAATTATTGAATTGTTGAATTATTTTTTATGTAAATCCACAATGGATACGAGGCTGCAAAGATACTATTTTGCTGACAGTTCAAAAAAATAACATTGTTTATTCCTTTTTGATTAGAAAAAATAAAAATGTATCTTTAGTTAAATTTATTTAGTAAAAATAACGTTGACAAACAAGAATGAGCTAAATTCTATAAAATCTCATATCTCACGTCTCCTATCTTACATCTAAAATAAAAATACTATGAAAAAAACGTCCTATTTAATCAAAACTATAGGCATCATTGCGCTGATATTATTAGCCTTAACAGGCTTAGAAGCGAAAACGGTGGATGCTTGTGAAGAAGAAACGCCCAAAGTGAGTTCTACCATCAAAGCGGTGACGGTGTATTTGCAAAATGCTAAAGTAAGCCGAGAAGCGGAGGCGGATATTGAGGGAGGGGTATCGGAATTGGTATTGGAAAATTTGTCTAGCTTAGGCATGGCGAATAGCTTGCAAGTAGCGATAGAAGGGGATGCGACTTTGTTATCGGCAACCTATCAAATTAATCACTTGAAGCCAACGGAGGAATCGGCGGAGGTGAAAGCCCTGAAAGATTCGATTACGGATATTGGCTATAAATTGGATTGGCTGAGGCAGCAAAAAGCCGCTTATGAGAGTGAGCAAAATTTGGTGGTAAATAATACACAATTGCACTCTCAGCAACAAGGGGTAATGGCCAATAATTTGCGAGAAGTGAGTCAAGTGCATCGCGATAAATTGTTGGAAATCAAAAAGAAAATACTGGATTTGAGGGTGGAGATTAAAAATGTGGTGGAGCAGAAAAACCGACAAGATCGGCAGTTGCAAAAATTAAGTGGTACGAATAAAAAGCCGACTGGAGAAATCGCCCTTCGACTATCCTCAAAGTCAGCGACAAAGGTAAACATCAAGTTTTCCTATTTGGTGAGCAATGCAGGCTGGTCGCCCCTCTACGATTTGCGTTCTGAAGGATTGGACAAGCCTGTTGCACTTATTTATAAAGCCAATGTTTACCAAAATACAGGCTTCGATTGGGACGAAATTGAGCTCACCATTTCGACAGGTAACCCTTCTAACAATAACAGTCGCCCCATTTTAAAACCACAGTATGTCAATTTTTATACGCCCAAAGCAGTTACCTATAAGCAAGGCTATCAGCAGCAGAATATGAACCTTAATGTGTATCAAATGCAGCAGGGAAAGCCGCAGAAAAACGTTAAAAGAAAGAAGGCTAGAAGAGAGATCAAACAGTTACAAACAGAGAATGTATATGAAAGTGACGAGTATAACCCTAATGATTATTTTCCTGATGAGGATAGAGCCCCAGCTCCTGTGGTTACTACCCCTTCAGCAGTTGTGCCAACTAATGCCGATATTCCATTAACGGTGAACGCCAATCAGTTGAATGTGGAATTTAGCATTGACACCCCTTATAAAATTCCTTCTAATGGGAAAAAACAATTGGTGACCATGAAGGAGTTTGAAGTAGATACCAAATACCAGTATCACAGCGTACCGAAGTTGGATAAAGGGGCATTTTTATTGGCAAAAGTAACAAATTGGGGGCGTTTGAGCCTATTGCGTGGGCAGGCGAATATCTTTTTTGAAGGGGCATACATTGGTCAGTCCGAAATTAACCCAGCTACAACCGCCGATACTTTGTTGCTTTCACTCGGTCGGGATGATAATATAACGATTAAGCGTGTGGAATTGAAGGATGTGACGGCTACTAAATTTATGGGCAGTAATAAACGGGAGACAAAAGGCTATGAAATCATTGTGCGAAATAATAAACCGCAGGCAGCGAATATTGAAATTTTGGATCAAATTCCGATTTCTAAAAATAAGGATATTTCGGTAAAACTGGAGGAGCGCAGCGGCGCGAAGTATGTGGAGGATTATGGTAGTTTGCGCTGGCGTTTTACGCTGGGAGCGAATGAGAGTAAGAAACTGAAAATGGTGTATACGGTGAAATATCCGAAAAATAAGAAGGTGAAGGGGAGTTGATGGATTTGAAATTGTTTTGGAGGTTATAAAGTTACAAGGTTTTAAAGTTTTTATTTTTTTAATAAATTTTAAGTGTCAACTTGTAAGGTTTTTTAAAAAAAGCTACTTATTTTTTTAATCAAAAGTATACAGAATTTAAAAAAGGTACAAGTTCAAGATGTTATAAAATATCCTGAGCTTGTACCAGTTATGTATAGTTTTTTAGTAGTTGTTTTGATTTTCGTTTTTGAATTTGCAAACAAACAACAATTTTATTCTTCTTCGGTATTATCTTCGGTTAGTGGGTCAATTTCGGCGGATAGGGCGGCGGTGATGTCGGGAATATCGCCCTCTCCTTTTACCTGACAAGCTCGGTCGCTATAGTGCTCTGCAACAACGGCCGTTTGGTCATTATACACTTGTATACGAGTACGGATGGTTTCTTCGCTGGTATCATCGGCACGGCCAGAGGTTTGCCCACGCAGCAACAATCGTTTAACCAACTCGGCATCGCTTACTTGTAGGGCAAGCATGATGCTGATGGCTGTTCCTTTTTTGGTAAGCAGTTGGTCGAGGGCTGCTGCTTGCGCTACAGTGCGCGGAAAACCGTCA
Source organism: Bacteroidota bacterium (assembly GCA_020631155.1). Taxonomy (GTDB): domain Bacteria; phylum Bacteroidota; class Bacteroidia; order Chitinophagales; family UBA2359; genus JAHDHV01. Next base: position 5,229 of record JAHDHV010000401.1, read on the forward strand.
AAAATAAACCCTTTGACATGTGCTAAACGCTCATCCAATTTATTACTTATCATGCCAATGACTACCTCATCGGGTACCAATTGTCCTGCATCCATATATTTTTTGGCTTCCAAACCTAGTGGTGTACCTTTTGATTTTTGCTCACGCAGTAGATCGCCTGTAGAGATGTGTTCTAAATTATACTGCTCAACTAGACGGGCTGCTTGTGTACCTTTTCCACTTCCGGGTGGGCCAAATAATATTAAGTTTAACATATTTTTAATGATTCAATTAGCTGTTTTAAAATAAAAAAGCTTACAAAGATACAAAAAATACAGGAGTTACGTGGGTTTGAGATGGCTATTCTTAGATTTGACAGTAGTATGAATAGAGCAGGAATTACGAATTAAAAATTACAAATGCTAATTTTTTGAAGTTAAAATTTATAGGGTAATTTCTCAATTGAGTGTGTCAGAAAAAGAGGGATTTCATATAACAACTATTGCTCTTAGCC
>JAHDHV010000019.1 GCA_020631155.1 Bacteroidota bacterium
GACAGGATTTTTTTTTATTACTGAATGATAATGATTTAACCTCCCTCCACAATAGCTATTTCTTCTTCTGTTAAGCCATATAATTGGTACACCATTTGGTCAATTTCTTTATTGATTTGCTCTATACTTGTTTTTATGGAAAGGGCTTTCTTCTTTTTTTCATTAAAAAATGTCATCCATTCTTCTTGTTCAACAAGTGTCAGCTTGATTTTAGCCTTTTTTAACTCTTGTAAAAACTGTCGAAAGTCTAGTTCTTCCCAATTCCGAATTTTAGTGGATAACTTTTTAATCGTAAACTTTCCTAATAATAAATTGATAAATTGCACTTTCACATTTTGCAATACGGCACATAACTTCATCATTTCATCCACTTTTATTTCAATGGCTTTTTGATATTTCTTATCAACGATTTTGATGGGCAAATTTGCCAAATAAACCTTTTTTACCTCTGCAAATACTCGTCCTTTTTCTTGGGAAATAGATTGATAGACTACATTCATCAATTGACTGTTCAAAATGGCTAAAATGTATTTCAAGCTAAAGGCAACATCTTTTTTACCAACATTATACACATTATTTAAATTTATTCTTTTTTCAAAATCAATAGTCCCAATTAATCTATCAGCCGTTTGTCTCAAAATTATTTTTTCTTCATCAAAAAATGGTGCACTAGCTCTAGGTTCTGCCAGCCATTTTCCATAGCTCAAATACATTTTAGGGGACTGCAAAAATCTATATCTGTGAAAGTCCTTTCCTATCACACAATTAATGTAGGTTTCGTTTTCTTTTTTTGTAGCTGTAAATATTTTTCCCTTAACTATTTCGGCTGTCTGTTTAGGCTTGCCTTTTCCCCTCTGATACGGCTTAATACCAACAATAATCTGGGCTATCTCTGCTAATGCTTTAGTATTACGTCTAATTTTTTCTAAATCTATTTTTGTTATTCCTAAATTGTAAGTGCCACTGCTTGAAACGAGCTGATGATAGTCCGTTAAGATAGGTAATTTCATAGCCTCCTCACTATTTTGGCATTTCTGTAGTAAAATAGGTGCCTTTGCATTAGCCTGCTTTGTCGTTATCCAAGTGACACAGTCACCAATATCTGCATCTTCAAATACTTCATAAAAATATTTGCTAATGCCAATTGTTTTGTAGGTCGTTAAAAACTGCCTTAATTTTTTGAAGTAATGTTGATAGGTAAATGTTGCTGGAGTAATATATCCTAATAGCCCATTTTTTTTCAAAATTTCTACTCCTTTTTCGTAAAATAAAGAATAAGTATTCACCTGATACTCAAACACTTGATACGATTCCAAGTATTTTTTCTCTATCTCCGATAGTGTTGCTCCATAAGGTGGATTCCCCAGCACTATATCAAAACCGCCTTTGTATTCGGTACGGAAAGCGTATTCATATTCTAGGGGTTGCAACCCCTTGTCCTGTAGCTCCCCCTTGTCCAGAGTAGATAGCCCATGTTTGATGCGGTTCTCCTCTATATATTTCACTGTATTCCATAGCTGTTCATTGCTTGTGATTAGTTTTTTGTGGTATTTTTGCGCCCAGAGGGTGAACTTATCCTTCCTATCTATTCCATGAAATTCCTTGAGCTTTTGAGAGGACTTGCCTTTTAGTTTCCGTACAATATTGGGAATTTCTGCCTCCTCACATACCAACAGTATATGCATGTGATCCTGACAAATATTCATAGCCATCACATTCAAGCCATCATCAACAATAATTTGATTAATGGTATTGATGATGTGTACCTCCTCCTCCAATTCCAGATCATAAGGCTCTCCCTTTTTCACCTTATAGTCAATCATTCGTTGCGAAGTTCGAGCATTATGCGTTACCCAAGTGATGTGAAACGCCTGCTTATCTTTGGGTTGAAAAATCTGCGGAAACTCCTTTTGCCAATTAAAAGCTTTATCGCCAGCAACAGATGACTCACCTATCAAAGAATTGCCACACTTAATATTTTTATTTAAATTGTTTAATTTTCGTCCTTTTTGGGCTGTTCTCAACCACAAAGATAATTTGGCTATATCTACCGACTCCTCATTGATGTCTACACCGAACAAATTATTTTCCAAAATAGCATTTTCCACATTGGGAAATACAAAACTCCCCCCTTGCAATTTGGTCTGCCATTCGTCTACCAATCGGTGTTCGGCAATTAAAAATTCCAAGGCTTGATTGAGGAAAGCCCCACTTCCACAAGCAGGATCGCAAATGGTCAAGTCCAATAAAAAGCGTCTGTAGGTCTCTATTTTATTCAATATTTTTTCTCCCGCCACAGATAGTTTTGTTCTTTTTCCTGCCTTAGTTTTACGCCTTTGTTTGTTCTGGAAATTTTGAGAAAAATCAATCTGTAGAAGTTCCAATTGTTCCTTTTTAGTTGCACATAGCTTGCCGAGCGTATTATCCACAATGTATTTGGTAATGTATTTAGGCGTATAAAAAACACCATCCTTTTTTCGTTTGGTCTTTTTTGCCTCCACCTTTCTACCCTCTAGCTCCGCCGTAATTTCCTCGATTTCGTTCAAAGAGTGTTCAAAAATATGCCCCAAAATATTGACACTCACCTCACTTTCAAAATCATAGTCGCTTAATTTTTGTGTGTGTTTGGCTAAAATTTCATCATTTATTTGGATATTGTCTAGCACTTTGTCAGCAGCAAATAAACCTCCATTATAGGCAAAAATATCGTGTTGTTTCCCCTTAAAACCCGTATTCATATAGCCAAAATACTTTTGGTATCGCTGGTATAAAGGTCGGTATTCATCCAATTCTTTTAGTTTTTGCCATTGTTCAACTATCACACGAATAGAATTAGGTGGCAATAGTAATCTATCTTCTGCAAAGAAGATAAACAGCAGTCTATCCAACAGTTTTTGGGTCTTTTTGTACAAAGTTAGTTTGTCAAACTGTGGATTTTCTTCGACAATATTTTGGAATAACTCATTTTTAAAAGTAGAGTAGTCTTTGTATAATTTTTTGGTGATGGCTTCCTCAATCGTCAGTGATTCCGTTTTGATTTGCTTAGGTAAGCCTTTGAAAATATTATCTTTAGCCAAGCATATCCACAAAAGTTTGAACCGTTCTTTAGTTAATTGAAACAAATTAAATTCTATAAACTCAACAGAGTTATCAACATAAAATCGCAGTTTTTCAAAATTGGAAATAATCACATATACGGCAGTCGGCTGGTTGTTTTTATAGCCAAAAGCTTGCCCTTCTACCTTATCTAAGTTACTTGTTTTCGCCCCCTTTAATTCGATAACGGCAATGGGTTGCTTATCTATCAAAATAGCTCCATCTGCTTTTTTAGCACCTTTAACGTTTTTTAGCTCAGTTGTTAGGTTAAAATTAGGTTCAGGATTTTTGGTATAACCCAATACTTTCACAAATAAATCAATAAGAAATTCCTTTTTACAGAGCTCTTCTTTGGCTTTTTGTATGTTTTGTTGAATTATTGGGTTGTGGAAATGACGTTTAAATTGTACCCATGCAGTTTCAATTGTTTCGTCAGTAACTCCCTTCAAATATTTATTGATAACTGATTTTTGGAAAAAACTCATTTTCTTTATTTTCTTTAGAAAGGCAATGTTGTAAAATTAACTCTTTGTATAAACAAAAATTTCACAGCTAAAAATACAATATAAAATAATATATATTGACTTTTCTGCTAATTTTTTTTCCTAACAAGCAAAAATATTGTATTTTTCAGACTTCAAGTAATGTGGTATATTTCAAATGCCATACTTTTCAAACAAACAGTTTGTGCTTACATTTAATAGGTAGTGGATTCGTGATTAGTAGATTCGTTTTCGGACTTTGTAATTTCTTTTTGGGTGGTTTTTGTAACAAAGTCCTTAACCATTAATGTACTATAAATATCTGTTTATTATGTTGTTATGTATGTGTGCTTAAAGTTAAAAGGTAATTCATTTGTAGTAATTTCTGCTCTCTAACAGCTAAATATCCAAAGGCAATTAGTAAGAAAATGAAACATAACTTAAAATCTAAGTCTTTATCAAATGAAAAAATGGTCATTAATCATGTTGTTGTGTTTATCTTTTTTATCTTGCATGGACAAAAAAGACCTTCGTATTCTTGGAGATTGGCGGGTAAACAATCGCTTTTATCAAGCAAGCTACCAAATAGCTAATACCAATGGAAAACTTGTAGGCAAAGTGATGCAATACAATGATGGCACTACCAAATATCAATGGGATAATAAAAATCCCAGATATTTATTCAAAAATTTGACATCGAAAGATGGCGTTTTTGTAGATGGTTATTCGGGAGCAACAATGAAAACCGATGGTTTTAAAATTCAAATTCAGGTGCTTCACGAAGATACATTAAACACAACGCTTTTCACAAATCATCATCCAACATCAGAAATCTGGATAAGAAAAAAATAAATAATATGAAATCTATATTGTTTCGATTAGCAGCATTTTGCTGGTTAATTTTTGCTATCATAGCTTGTGGCAAAGAAGAAACGCCCACTAACCCCATCACTGTTGACATCAATCCCGTTAATGTAAATGAGCGTGGTTTTGAATTATTAGAAAAAATGCAAGGGCATTGGATTGGCTACAATAAAGTACTAAGTTGGGAATGGGATTGGTTTGCTTTTGACTATCGGTCTATATCCCCATCTCATGTATTTGGCATTTACGAAGGCGGTACGATGGGCAACCTATTCACCTCTTTTTTTGCTGCCGATTTTAATGGGACGCGTACCATAATGGCAAGAAATGGCGGTGTATTGAGTGGCATTTATCGGACCAGTTATTTTGTATTGGACAGTGTGCGCGCTGAAAATGGCGAAAATTATTACCGCTTGGTTGATGCGGTAGGTGGAGAAAACACCATGTATATGGAATTGGTATTCAGCAAAGATAGCCTAAATTGGAACGCTTACACTAGCCGATTGGGGGAAAATGCTATGCCTAGCCGACATTTTAGTTTTAAAGGCACTAAAAAACATTTACAACTCGCAGAAACTGCTGCTACAACCGTAAACTTTCCACAAAATACCTCAACTTGGGATTTTTCCAATGGTTTTCAAGCCGATCATCTATATGTAATTCCTGAGCAAAGTCGCGCCAAATCTGCCTCTTTTTTAGCGCAAGCCAATGAAAACGATGTATTTACATTGGCTAACGAATCTGGCGATCCATTTCGGATTCAAGACCACCCCTATCTAGGGTTTTTGCAAGTAGATATTGATAAAAATACACAAATACAAGAAGATAAATTATTTATTTACCTATCATTTGAGCCACTCACAGATACAAATGGATTTTTTACCTTAGATGCGTTTGATAGTGTGTTATTATTTCCCGATATAGCAGCGTCTAAAGATAATTTTCAGTTTACTTATTTACATCCAGGAACCTATTACGTAACAGTGATCGCCGATCATAATGGCGATAATATACCGGGCGAAGGAGATATTACGCATATCAGCCAAAAAATAGATATTTTACCTAAGCAAGAACATCAAATTTCTATTACTAATATAAACATTCAAAATTAATGAAAAGAGTATCAGTCATTTTTAGTCTATCCATTTTTTTATGGGTTGTAATATTTTCAAGTTGTGGAGAAGACGATAATCCAACCCCAACAGCAGTTACTTATTCGGCAGATATAGCCACTATTATGAATAATTACTGTATCACCTGCCATAGCGGAGCCGAGCCTACCGCCGATTTGAGCTTGGATAATTATATAAATGTAAAAACAGTAGCCGAATCAGGTATTTTAATTACTCGCATCAATGATGGTACCAATCCTATGCCGCCAAGTGGTTTGATGCCCGAAGATAAACGCCAAAAAATCCAAGAATGGATAGATGATGGATTGCAGCAATAAGGTCTGTTTCCAATACTGTTTTTTTCACTTACTTTAACAGTTCGTGGGTTCGTGATTGGGCAAATTTATTAATAGTAATTATTTTTAAGTGAGTTCCATAACGACAGCGGTATGTTTCATTTCATTCCCTTCCCAACACTTTGTTTCTAAAATTGCTATTTCGAGAGCAGAAATTAGTTAAAAAAAATTTCTCCACTTGGAACTTTTTTTAAAAAAACTGATGTTATAAAAGCATTAGTAAGCAACAGAGAAATCTAAGATTTGATATAAAATATTGATTATCAAAATCTTGTGTCTTAAATCTTATATCTTGTGTCTTACATCTAATCAAAAAAATACAATACCATGAATAACAAAATGAATCTTTCACGTTTGCGAGGCGGCAGGCAAGTCAGCCTCCACAATGGCAGGAATACGTATTGGATGTGCAACATTTTTTTAAATACTTTCTGAGTAGGTAAGTTTTGTTATTGGATACCTTTCTTTCTATTTTTTTCTTCTAAAATAATTGTCAACCTATATCATTAGGCCATAGCAAGCTTTCCTACCTTTCTTTATTTTTTTCATTATTTGTATTAATTTAAGTCTTTGTATAAGAGGCTGCCTTGATTTTATCCTTTGGCTTAAAAAATGTGTCTTTTGCCCCCAAATTTCGCCTTTTTATCGACACATAGCACCACTATGTATCTCAAAAAACGCTACATTTGGTAACAAAAACCATCATTTTCAGCTTCAAAAACAAAATCAAGACAACCTCTAAAAACCATTTAGCAAAATCCAAGTAAGTGCACTAACATTTGTATGGATTTTAATTTTGTTTTAAAAAGTACTTTTAAATAAGTGGTTTAAGTTAAACAACTATTAGACTTATTATAAATAATCGCAATAAGTCTTATATCTAAATACTTTAAAGCAAAAAATGGTTTGAGCTAAAGGCTTCAAAACGAACAGCTATGGCGAATCGAATTAAACGAAATGCGGCGGCTTTACAACAAAAAGCAAGAGAAGAACGGTTTCGCACAGCAATTCAGGCGAGCCGTCAAATGAAAAAATTATTTAGAAGCCCTACTAAAGTCTTGGAAGCGATTTATGATCGTTCTATCAATGCCAACCGACTACCGCGCCAAAGTGGATTTTATCGAATCTATCAATTGTTCCGAAATATTCCGCATAGACAACGTCCACTTTTATATGATTTCTTTAAAAAAATAGCGCAACAGGGCGGAAGCCGACTGCTAACAAGTACCGTACATGTTAACGCATTGTACAATATTTTCACAGAATTTCAATCTACTATTCGACCTTTGGAAGAGTGGCGAGCCGTAAAAAGCCGCGATTTAGATAAATTTTTAGGAACATTATTGCGCCACTTATTTGTGCGCTACGAAATGCCGAGCTTTATGGACAAAGCTTGGACAACCAATGATGATGTTCATATACACTGGTATTTACATCTTGGATGGGGTAATAATTTGCGAACAGCAGTTTTTTTGCCATTTACCATTTCCAAAAAAGCAGCGCACTTTTTTATGCAAGCCCCTAACTCTTTGAGCATTCCGCAAGCCTTACGTTGGGCGCAGGTGCGTTCATTAGGAGGTGATACCCAACTTGCTTTAAGCATTGCAACAACACGGATTGCTGATGCACGTGAAGCTCCTGATTTCTGGGTGAGTGTGATCCGTTTTTTGGTGAAAAATAGTGCAGAACTACCTTTGAATCAAGTAAATCCGATTATTGATTTTATTTATAGCAAAAAATTCCTTAGCAGACGGAGACGAGGGGAAATTTTAGTACCTGAGCAGCCAAATTTAAGCATGAAACGCCGTACTTTGGCAACTTTGCTAACTGCTGTTGAAGATTGGCATAGTGATATGGCAGCACAACCACAATTGTATCAATACATTGATGGGGCAGCAGCTAACGCTCAAGCAGAGGAAGAAGCTTGGAAATACTCAAAGGATTGGTGGAAAAAGTATACTAAAAAGTGGACTTCTTTTGGGATTCAATATTTCACTTATATTGAAGGTACTGGAAAAACCCAAAAAGTATACATGATTCGACACCTGAAAACAGGACAAGCATTAGCAAATGAAGGGCGTACTATGTCGCATTGTGTTGGCTCATATGCTTACCGTTGTGAGTCAGGGAAATCAGCTATTTTTACTTTAAAGCAAAAGCAAAAAGGCGGACAAGAGCTTTCTTTAGTAACCATCGAAGTATCAGCAAACAAGGAAGTTGTTCAAGCACGCGCTAAGGAAAATGAATATCCTGATCGCAAATCTAAGCACATCATCCGAATGTGGGCAGCACAAAACGGTTTGAAAATCAACTGTTATTCTATGTAAACTAGATGGGAGACAGGAGACTTGAGATGTGAGATAACGACTATTTGAGTCTTTATTGATTTTATTAACTGTTTACCCATCTAATTTATCTATTATTAGTAGATTTAAAATAGTTCTCTTGATTTAAGCAAGGAGCCTGTATAATCTTAGGATTGTGCGGGCTTTTTTTGTAACTTTATAGGCATAAGCATTTAAGTAAAGAAAAATATTAAATATTATTTAATCCCCCGCCCTATTATTAAGCATAAAATTTCATCAACTGAATGGGTAATATAGATTCATTAACCGCACTAAAACGAGCTATTGACAGTTCGACCACAGGCGTAGTAATTGCGAATAGCACTTTGCCAGATATGCCATTAACCTATGTAAATCCAGCTTTTGAAAGCTTAACAGGTTATTCGGCGGCGGATAGTGTTGGTAAAAATTGTCGTTTTTTGCAAGGTCCAGATACCGACCAAAAACAGGTAGATAAAGTTAGAGCGGCTATAAAAACGGGAACTGCTTGTAAAGTAATTTTACTAAACTATAAAAAGGACGGCACAAAGTTTTGGAATGAATTGAGTATTTCGCCGATTGAAGAAAATGGTAAAGTGGTGGGTTTTGTGGGGATTCAGGATGATATTACTGCTCGTATAGAAGTAGAACAAGCCTTACTAAAAGCTAAACAAGAGGCTGAAAATGCGAATAATGCAAAATCAGATTTCTTGAATATGATAAGCCATGAGCTGAGAACTCCGCTTACGGTTATGTTGGGCAATCTTCCATTGCTTACTGATTTTGATGATTTGCCCGACAAAGAAGAAATTGTCGAAATAGCTTTAGACATAGAAGAAGCGAGTAAACATCTGTTGAAACTCATTAATGAACTCTTGGATATTTCCAAAATTGAGGCTGGCAAATTGAAGCTATTTGTAGAGCCGCTTTCGATTGTAAACTGTGTGCAGGAGGCATTAAAATTAACCGAAGCATTAATCACTGAAAAAGGTTTGCAATTGGTTAAAAATATGGAAGATTTTAACTTTATTGGCGACCGCATTAGAATGAAGCAAATTATTGTTAATCTATTGAGTAATGCGGTGAAATTTACTGAGCAAGGAAGCATTACAATTACCGCCACAGTTAGCGAAAATGTTGGACAGTTGAGGATTCGTGATACTGGCTATGGCATAAAAAAAGAAGATCAGACTAAAATATTTGAAGTATTTAAACAATTAGATAGCACTTCCTCTCGAAAGAGTAGCGGTTCGGGTTTGGGTTTAGCTATATCAAAAAAATTAATAGAACTACAGGATGGAACGATTGGTGTGAAAAGTGAATATGGTGCAGGTAGTGAATTTTGTATTTCCATTCCTATATTATGATGCGATTATGGAAAATAAATCAATATTAATTGTCGATGATGATGAACGCATATTGAGAATGTTTAAACGCCGCTTAAAAAAGATTGGTTTAGTCATTCATACTGCGGCAAATGGACAGATTGGATTGGATTTAGCCACTGAGTTACAGCCCGATATAATGCTGGTAGACCTAAGAATGCCTGTGATGGATGGCTTAGAAATGGTAAAGGCATTGCGTTCAAATGGCTACTCAAAGTTAATAGTGGCTTGCACTGCTTCTGTAAGGATACAAGATAAAAAAATTACTCAAGAAGCGGGTTTCGATCACTTTATAGAAAAGCCTGTAGGAAGTGATTTTGAAAAAATCATTCAGGTTTTTTTAGAGGAAAATTAGAAAATATTAATTTCAAAAAAACAATCTTTCAATATGTATCGCTTATTAATTATTGATGATCAAAAAAGTATTTTGCAAATGCTCAAACGGAGATTTGCCAAGCTTAATTACGATGTTTTTACGGCTGATAACGGAACAGATGCTTTTCAAATTCTTGAAACTACTCCTATTGATTTGGTACTACTTGATTACACCATGCCCCAGGTTTCAGGTTTCGATTTTTATTTGAGTTTTAAAAAACAATATGATCTTCCAGTGATTATGATGACAGCTCATTCATCGGTTCATTTGGTCATTGAGTTTATGAAAAATGGTGGGACAGATTTTATTGAAAAGCCATTGGATATGGATTTATTATCATTGAGAATTGAGCAGGCGATTAAACAAGCGAGGTTGATAAAGGAGCAAACAATTCAAAAACAAAAAGCAGAAGAGGAATTAAGAAAAAACAATGTCATTTTACTAGAAAAAACAAAAAAACTGGAGCAGAAAAATAAAGAATTGGATGCCTTTGCTGCTGCTGTGTCACACGATTTAAGAGCTCCTGTAAACAATGTAATAGGATTGATAGACCTTGTAAAAATTAAACTAGAAACTGAAACTGCTAATAGTGAAATTGACTTGTATTTTGAGTTGATTGAAAAAAGCATCAATAGAATGAAATTATTGATTTCGGAACTATTGGGCTTTGCTAAAATGCAGCAAGTCAAAAAAAATATTGAAGAAATTGATACCCAACAACTAGTAGCCGAAGTTGTCAGTACCATCAATGCCGATGAAATGAATAATCCTCAGTTTAAATTTACTGAACTTCCAAAAATTAAAGGAGATTTAATACTCATTCGGCAAGTATTTTACAACCTCATTCACAATGCTGCTAAATATTCTCGTATTAAACCTACACCACTCATTACGATTATTGCTAATACTGATAATCATGAAGTTGTTTTTGCAGTAAAAGACAATGGCATTGGCTTTAATTTAAAAAATGCGAATGTACTTTATAATATTTTTACAAGAGCACACTCCAATGATTATGAGGGGATTGGTATTGGCTTGGCAAATGTGAAACGCATTGTAGAACGGCATGATGGGCGTGTATGGGCAGAAGGAGAAGAAGGCAAAGGCGCGACTTTTTATTTTGCTTTGCCACGTAATTTTGTACAGATGTAAAATTTTAGGACTCTCTACTATCCAATAATTTAAAAAATAAATGAGCTCGCATAATTTTGACATTGTGTGGGCTTTTTTTTATAACTTTATTGATGTCTTGTTTTTTAAAAAATAAAACAATTATTCTTAATTGCGTTTTGTAATGACAGCTTTAGGTGTCATGGATTCCATAAAAGATTGAAACTTATATATTTTAATATTTAAAATTAATTATTCCTTCTTTGTTTTTGATCACTAAATTCTAAAGGCTAAATATCTAAATAGCCATTTTAGAAACAAAGTGTTAGGAAGAAAATGAAATATACAAAAAAACAAACCACATGTCAAAAAATCCATTCCAGCCTTTTACCGAAGAACACCAACTATTAAGAGTCTCCGCCAGAGAATTTATTAACAAAGAAATTGTGCCTTATGTAGCACAGTGGGAGCGCGACAAACACTGTGCTGTTGAGGTGTTTCGCAAAATGGGCGAGCAAGGTTTTTTAGGAGTCACCTTTCCCGAAGCCTATGGTGGCAGCAATTTAGACCTTTGGGCAATGGTGGTATTGGTAGAAGAAGTAGCGCACGCCAATATCGGTGGTTTAGCCATGTCTTTATTTGCCCACACCTACCTACCCCTGCCCTTAATCAACGCTTTTGGAACGGAAGAACAGAAGCAAAAATACCTCATTCCAGCTTTAAAAGGCGAAAAAATTGGCGCGCTTGCCATCACCGAACCCAATGCTGGTTCAGATGTGGGCGGCATCAAAACGACTGCCAAAAAGGAGGGCAATCATTACGTAATTAATGGCTCTAAGATGTTCATTACCAATGGCTCTATCGCTGATTTTGTGGTAACAGTGACACGCACAGGAGCAGGCTACGATATGAGTTTGCTGATTGTGGACACCGATAATGAGGGCTTTAAAGCTGTTCCCATCAAAGAAAAATTGGGGATGCACAGTTCCGATACAGGGCAGTTGTTTTTTGAGGATTGCAAAGTGCCAGCTTCCGCTTTATTGGGGCAGCAAGGCATGGGATTTTACTACATAATGAACAACTTACAGGAAGAACGATTGGTAGCAGCGATTTCAGGGGCAGCTTCCGCAGAATGGGCATTAAACAAAGCCATGGCCTATGCCAAAGAACGCTCCGCTTTCGGGCGACCCATCGGCAAATTTCAAGTGATTCGACATAAAATGGCAAAAATGGCAATCATCGTAGAGGCTTGTCGTTCAATGGCTTATAGGGCAGTCCATGAATTTTTGGCTGAAGGTTCAGGTGCCGTAAAAATCATCAGCATGGCGAAGGCGTATATCAGCGAGGAAGCGGTCAATGTCATTAATGATGCCTTGCAAATTCATGGCGGTTGGGGCTATATGGAATCCTATGGCGTAGCGCGTGCATGGCGCGATGCTCGTTTAATGACCGTAGGAGCTGGCACTACAGAAATTATGCACGAAATTATCAGCAAATTAGTAGTAGATGATGTGCAGTATCAACGACAGTATGTAGAGGCTAGAGGGGTTTAGACAAAATCCGAAAAATTTCCTTTTAATTACTTACTTTTGTAATCAATAAGTAAGTAGACAAACCTAAACGACTATTGGATTTATTATAAAACATTGAAAGTGAATGAATTATCTCCTGTCTTATGTCTCATGTCTTATGTCTTATGTCTTATGTCTAAGTACTTAATTTACCAAAATAACAAAACGAACCATTTCCCAAATGTTACAAGACTATCTAAGCCCGATTTGGGTGGAAAACATTTTATCTGAACATGTAATACAGGAAAAATTATCGCTGAAAGCCAATCAATGGGGCAATAAGCTGTTGATTAATAATGCCGAAATGATGCCGCATTTAGAAGATCTAGATTTGGCGATCATTGGGGTGCAAGAAGATAGAGGCGAAGGCGGTTGTAAGGAGGCTGCGGATGCGGTTCGCAAACAATTGTATCAGTTGTACAATTGGCAGCCGACTTTTCGGGTGGGCGATTTGGGCAATATCAAGGCGGGCAATAGTCGAAAGGATACCTATAGCGCGGTGAAAGAGGTTGTTGGCGTACTGATGCAAGAGGAGGTTGTACCGATTATTATTGGAGGAACGCAGGATGTTACTTTTGGGCAGTTTCAAGGGCATGGCAAGCATCAAGAGGCGGTAAATGTGGTGATATTTGACGAAAAAATTGACTTGTTTAAAGATATACCTGATGGTACTACACAACAGGCATTTTTATATAAAATGTTGACTCGACAAATGGGTTTATCCAATTTTTCACACATCGGTTTTCAAAAATACCTCAATGATGAAAGCATGGTGGATACTTTAGAAAAGTTGCATTTTGGTTGTTATGGATTGGGTGATATTCGCAGCAATATGCGAGAGGTAGAACCCATTATTCGCAACGCTCATTTGGTGTCCATAGACATGTCTTGTGTCCGTTTGTCGGATGCACCTGCGGTAAATGCTGCAAGTCCACATGGTTTTTTAGGCGAAGAAACATGTCAAGTTACGCGCTATGCAGGCATCAGCGATTCGGTGCAATCCATTGGTTTCTATGAGTTTAACCCCCGCCTTGACCGTCAGGAGCAGACCGCACAACTGATTGCTCAAATGATTTGGTATTTTGTAGATGGTTTTTATGCGCGCAAGCATGATGCGCCTTTGAATACGGAAGCAAAAGATTATTTAAAATATATGGTCAATTTTAAAAATAATGATCATGAAATTATTTTTCTAAAAAGTAAAAAAAGCGACCGTTGGTGGATGAAAGTGCCTTTATTACATAAAAAGAAAAATGGGCTGGATTATGAATTAGTTCCTTGTTCCTATAGCGACTATGAAATCGCTTGTAAAGAAGAAATTCCCGACCGTTGGATGAAAGCTTATTTGCGTTTTTCGAGATAATTTAATGAGATGGGAGACTTGAAATAGTAGATATAAGATTCTAGATGGTTGAGTATTGGATTCCTTGCCGATTATTTTTTTACATTAAAATTTAGCAATTATTTATTTTTTAAAAAACTAAAAAAAGCACCATGTTACAACCAGCTACCTTACAATTTTTAGTAGATTTAAAAGAAAACAACAATCGAGAATGGTTTGAAGCCAATCGAAAACGCTATGAAACGGCGAAAAAGGACTTTGAAATGTTGGCGCAATCGCTAATTAACGAAGTGGCAAAATACCAAGAGGGGGTCGCCAACCTTCCTCCTAAAAAGTGTATTTTCCGTATTCATCGGGATGTGCGTTTTTCCAAAAACAAAGCTCCCTACAAAACAAATATGGGCATGCACATTGTAAAAGATGGCAAAAAATCGGGCAATGGAGGTTTTTATTTACATGTAGAGCCGGGCAATTGCTTTTTGGGTGGCGGAATGTATATGCCAGCGTCTCCTACTTTGAAGAAAATTAGACAAGAAATTGATTACAATACTGCCGAGTTCAGAGCCATTCTCGCTGATATGGATTTTGTGGAAAACTATGGTAAACTAGGCGGTAGTCAACTCAAAACCGCACCCAAAGGTTACCCCAAAGACCATCCTGCAATTGATTTGTTGCGCCATAAGGATTTTGTAGCCATGAAACAGATTGATGACGATACGCTACTAGCAGAGGATTTTGTAAGTTGGGCAGC
The DNA here is from genome assembly GCA_020631155.1 of Bacteroidota bacterium. Classification (GTDB taxonomy): domain Bacteria; phylum Bacteroidota; class Bacteroidia; order Chitinophagales; family UBA2359; genus JAHDHV01. The sequence continues at coordinate 14,770 of JAHDHV010000019.1, forward strand.
ACAATCATTTAAAGCCATGAAGCCCTTAAATGATTTTTTGAATCGAGCAAATGATTAGTGTTTTTAGATGGGAGACATGAGACGTGAGATTTGAGATGTCGGATATGGGATTTTATAGTTTGTAAATCCACGAACTAGGAATCTTCCAAATACAAGTCAATTGTTAGGCAACGATTCCAATACTGTTACGTTCTTAAAAATGACAATCACACATTTGATAAAAAAATAATAAGAACATGAACACACACACTGTTTTAACACTTGTATTGAGTTGTAGCCTACTATTTTTGTCTGCTTGCGGCGATTCCATCAATCGCATTACCCCCTCTGGCACCATTACAACTGAAGCAAAATCTTTCACTGATTTCGATGAACTGGCTCTATCAGGGGCTTTTCAAGCGTTCATTCATTTTTCTAGTACAGAGGAAAAAGTAGAAATTGAAGCCAATGAAAATGTTCACGAAGTTATTGAAGTGAAGAAAAACGGCAATGAATTAAGCATCGGTTTGAAAGGAAATAATAGTTTTAGTGGAACGGTGACTTTGAAGGCACATATCACTACTAATGAGTTGGTTAAATATGATTTATCTGGAGCATCTAAAGTGACTTTAATGGATGATTCATCGGCTAATAGTATAGATATAGACTTATCAGGAGCGAGTAATTTTTCGGGTCATCTAACAAGTAATCAATTAGATATAGATTTAAGCGGTGCGTCAATAATGAACCTATCAGGTACAACTAATCGCACAAATATGGATTTATCAGGGGCCAGTCAATTTAGGGATTATGACTTCACAACAGATGTTTTAGATGCTGATCTATCAGGGGCAAGCACCGCAAAAATCACCGTCAATAATGAGATAAACCTTGAAGCATCTGGCGCAAGTATGTTACAATATAAAGGAGACCCTGTTGTAAATTCGGAACTTTCAGGGGCATCAAGTATACAAAAAATGGATTAAATGTTATATGGTTTATGTACTATTTTATTTTAAAAGAAGCATCTAGCTACTGTTGAAAAACAATAGTTAGATGCTTTTTAATTTACTGAAAAAAAGTATTGTCATTTGTACGATTAAGTGATTTACACTATATTTGTTGAAGTGTTATGTATTAAAAAATATAAGAATGATAAAATATATCGAAATAAAAAACTTTAGATGCTTTAATAAAACAAAAGCCAAAGGATTTACAAAAATTAATTTAATTGGTGGAAAAAATAATTCAGGCAAAACAGCATTATTAGAAGCTTTATTATTGATGGGTGAACCTTCTCTCGAAAATATTATACATCTCTTGCGTTTTAGAAATATTGATTTAGATTTTGTACAAGCATTACCCCAAAAAGGATGGGATTCTTTCTTTTTTTTAGAAGAAGATACTATTGATACAAGTTTATTTTTTGGAGCTACGGACAATAAAATACGAGAAACTATTTTAAAACGAACTAAGGATTACAATTATGACTTACTTATTGAAGACCTTGAAAGTACTACAAAAGATGAACATTTTATAAACCATATTACTGATATTTTACCTGATGATGCTAAACTAACATCCATATTAAGTGTAAAGGCATCTGAACAAGATAAAGAAATTGTTGATCATGAATTAATAGCTAGTAAAAAAGGTATTGTAACTAAGCGAGAAAAGGCTGGATATAACTTCTTTAACACTCATTTCATCCCTACTGGCCTTAAATTGAAGAGTAGTGAATTAGCACAAAGATATGATAAAGCTCAATTACAAGGGAATGACATATCTCTTTTAGAAGCTTTCAAAATTATTGACAATACTATTGAAGATATTGAAAGTTTTAATATTGGGCACCATGCTTTGTATGTGAAGCGAAAAGGGCAAAAATTTATGCCACTCTCTTTATATGGTGATGCCATGAATAAAGTTGCCAATATTATTTTAAGTATCATAGGAAATGAAAGCAATATCATTTTAATTGATGAAATTGAAAATGGAATTCATCACGAAAATCAAGAAACTTTTTGGAAAATGCTCTTTGACTTGGCTAATAAATACAATGTTCAAGTATTTGCAACCTCTCATAGTGCCGAAATGATTGAAGCCTTCAAAAATGTAGTTCTTCAACACAATTTAGAAGCAGAAGGTACTTATTTTGAGTTGCTTAGACATCCAAAAACAAATGAAATTATTATGCAAAAATTATCGGCTCCTGTTCTGGAAAATAAAATTAATCATAATAGACCAATGAGAGGAGAATAAAAAGCATCCATTTATGAATATTCTAATTGTAGAAAGCCAAAATGATCAGTATTTTATTGAAGCTTTAGCCCAAAAAGTTTCACAAGAAAATAGGGTTTGCCGCATTGATGAGTTTAAACATAGTAGCCTTGATAGCCGAAAGCTGACTATTGAAATCGGAGCTGCACTGACAACAAGAGGAGTCCAAAAAGTGGGAATTATTCTTGATATAGACGCTAGTAATGAAACAGAAAGATTAACTTTAGTCAATGAGTGTATTTATAAAGCAATTGTAAACAATGGATTAGAAGCAGAAAATAGTCAAATACCCTCTATTACCACAATTAAACAGTTAACTCCTTTCCCTCTAAACAATGACATTACCATTCAAATTGCTTGCTATTTTACAAATGTAGATGGACAGGGAGAATTAGAAACCATTTTGAAAGCAATTAAATCTAAGGAGTCTCCTTTTGCAGATTGTTTGTATCAAGGTTGGAAAACTTGCTTTGAAAGTAAGGGAAAAAGGCTTGTACAAAGAGGTCAACAAGGTGATATTACAGACAAAGAATTGCTTAAACTTTGGGTAGAGTTCTACAAACGCTTTGATACTTTATCTAAAGGCAAACGCAATCACAAAACAACAGACTGGAAAGGCATTTGGACAGGAAAAACACAAAGAGATGAATTGGTGGAAGCAAGGGGAGAAACCATATTTGACATTGATAACTCCATTTTAGATGATTTAAGAAGTTTTTTAATTTTATTTGACTAACAAAAAATCATGTTTAAATAGCTAAAAAATCAGGCAAAAACCTAAAAAAAAGCGTCAAATTCCCTATATTTGGCCATACAGAATTCACTCAAAACCGCAAATAACCAACATGATTGCCTGTAAAATAAATGAACGTATTCTAACCGACTTTCCGGGCTATCGCTCACTCCTAAACATTTATCACGAATATAGCCAATTCCAAGATGCCTGCGTGCGCTTGGACTTTGAAGATGTTCGTTTTTTTGAAGCCAACTTATGTGGCTTATTATTAGGAATTTTGCACAAACTCAAAGTAGAAAACGGTTTGGAATTTGATATTGACGAAACCCAACTCCCCGAAGAACTCAATGTTTTGATTCGCAATCATTTTGTAAACCAACTTACGGGCAGCAATCACCGCATTAAGGATGTTCGTAAAAGTACCATTCCTGCGCGCTCCTTTGCTACCGATGATGTTAGTGGCTTTGTAGATTATATTGAACATGCTTTTTTAGGACAGCGCGGCTTGAAAGATATGCCAAAACATGCCAAAGCTCGAATTCAAAACAATTATTTGGAGATATTTAGCAATGTAGATTTACACGCCAATACAGACTATCCAGTATTTGTATGTGGGCAATACTTTCCTAAAAATGGAACGGTGAAATTTAGTATGACTGACTTAGGGGAAGGCTTTTTGCCTAGAATTCAGGACTTTACCAATGGAAAAATCAATAATTCACACCACGCTATTCTCTGGGCATTGCGCGGCAACTCCACCAAACCCGATGCCAAAGGCGGTTCAGGATTGAGCAATACCTTTAAATACTGTGTTAACAATCAAGGTGATATGCATGTGATTACAGGAGACTGCTATTGGAAATATGAAAATGGGGAAGTTCAAGCTAAAAGAATTAAAACGCCCTTCTGTGGGGTGACCATTCACCTTATTTTTCAACATGAGGTTTAGAGGTTGTCTTGATTTCATCCTTTGGCTTAAAAAATGTGTATTTTGTTTTTTATTGGAAAATTTCTACCTGTAGAGGTCGTTTAATATTAGGCATTTCATCATAAGTCTGGCCATCTAATAATCTACCAGCTTTCTTTTTATTCGTTCCGCCCCATTGTTTGAAGAAAAAAGGTACCTCACTTTCTTGGCAAAGTTCCAAGATTTCGAGAACCCACAATTTTTGCATTGGTCTTGCTTTGCGTCCCGACTCGCCCCCTACAATTACCCAATTAATCCCTGATAAATCCATACTAATCAGAGAACCCAATAAGGGCTCACAAGACAAAAACTTAACTGCCGCATCAGTCTGTCGCAAATTATCTATCCTTGACAAAACCTTTTCATCCTCCACAGATACCCCCATCCAAATATTTGGCGACCAATTCAAAACCTCATTCAATTCCTCCAATCGCTCCCCTCGTTTAGTGAGTACTTGAAAAATATGTTGTGGGTTGTCATTCATGACTTTAAATACCCGTTGAATATAAGAAACAGGCACTTCTTTGTGGAATAAATCACTCATAGAATTAACAAAAATAATTCTCGGTTTCTTCCATTTATAAGGCGTTTGTAAGGTTTCAGGGTGCAAGCGTAAAGCAAAGCCATCCGCATATTTAGCAACACCCATTGCTTTCAACCGCCTTGACATTACCTCAGCATAGCAGTACTTACAACCCGCCGAAATCTTATTGCAACCCGTTGTCGGATTCCAAGTCATCTGTGTCCATTCTATTGTTGATTGTGCCATTTTGAATTGAACTTATTTTTCAAAACACTGGTTTTAATAGTAAAATACTAAAAAAAATCTATTTCGACTATTTTTTTTATTAAAAATCTTAATTTTTTTTTTTACAAAAGTGAAATATAGACTATATTTGTCAATGAGTAAAATCAACTTTTAAAAATGGATGCTTTTAAAAACATTTTTGAGGAACTTGAACTAAAAAACACAAATGGACTATTTATTTTTTCTGAAAATAAATGGAAAGGAAAAGGACTGTTTCCTCAAAAAGTTGAATATGCACTGAAACAAATAAAACCATTTGCTTTTTTCGTTTTTAACAAAGAACCTTTATTATTGTTTTTTGAGGTTTCCAATAAAAAAAATGAGGATAAAATACATGAACAATGTTGGAATTTTAACAAAGCACCTATTATTTTTATTAATAATCGTTCTGGTTTGACTATCTATAATGGCTTTTCTTTTGATGAATCTATTAATAGATTAAAGGTTTTGCCAAATGCTAATGAAATTAAAAAGTTTAATTATTGGAATATTGTAACAGGTAAATTATGGGAAGAATATCAATCAGTATTGAAAAAAGAAAATCGTGTAGATTATAAACTACTAAAAAACATAGAAGCTACTAGAAATATTTTAATCAATGATAAACAATTAGATAAAAAAATTACGAATAAACTAATTGGGCGATTAATTTTTACTAGATATTTAATTGATAGACGAGTTGAAATAAGACAACCAAAGGAGTTCAAGCAAAAATTATCTAAAGAAACCTTACCTAATTTGATTTTAGACAAAAAATTACTTTATGATTTTTTTGAAATATTAAAAGGGGATTTTCATGGAGACTTATTTCCATTAGAAGAAAAAGGCAAAAAAGAAAAAAATTATGTTGATGAAAAAAAACATTTACCTATTCTAGCTCATTTATTTAGAGGTCATCAAATATATAAGAAGCAATTATCGCTATTTAACATTTATGATTTTGATATTATTCCTGTGGAGCTTGTTAGTAATATTTATGAATATTTTATGGGGTCTAGTAAACAAAAAAATGATAAAGCTTTTTATACTCCCCCATTTTTAGTAGATTATATACTAAATCAAACAATTGTTCCTTATTTCAAAAATAATCAAACTACAAGCTGTCGAACTTTAGACCCTGCTTGTGGTTCAGGTATTTTTTTGGTAGAAACATTGCGTTTAATTGTAGCAAATTTCAAAAAATACAATCCTGATATTGATCAATCTTCTGACGAATACAAAAATGCCATAACCCAACTACTAATTGACAATATTTTTGGCATTGATAAAAATAAAGAAGCCATTGAAATAGCTGTTTTTTCGCTTTACATTACTTTGCTTGATTTTTTTGAAGAGCCTAAGAATATTAAAAGCTTTAAGTTTCCACCTTTATTTGAAACAAATTTTTTTGAGGCTGACTTTTTTGATGAGGGACATCAATTTAATACAATTTTAAAAGATAAAAGTCCACACTTCATATTGGGAAATCCTCCTTGGGGCGATATTAAAAATAGTCCTTATAAACAATACATTAAAAAACGCACTGAAAAAGAAGGTATAAAAGGAAATATATATAATGAACAAATTGCACAAGCCTTTATGGTACGAGTATCTGATTTTTGTGCTACCTCAACAAAGTGTTCACTTATAGTTACAAGTAAAATCTTATATAACCATCGTGTAAATAAATTTCGTGCGTATTTTTTGGACAAATTTAAACTCAAAGAAGTTTTAGAAATTTCACCTGTTCGGAAGTTAATATTTGCAAAAGCTGTAGGTCCTGCTGCTATTTTAACCTATGAATTTGCTCATGGTAAAGATACAGATGATAATTTTATTGAACATATTGCTTTAAAGCCTAATCCTTTTTTCGCACTGTTTAGAAGTATTTTAATTGAAAAATACGATTATAAAGAAATAAAACAAAGCTACTTAAAAGAATATGATTGGATTTGGAAAGTATTGGTATATGGTAGTATTTTGGATTTTTATTTCTTGAGAAGGCTAAGAAATAGAAAGATTTATCCAAAACAATTAAAAGATGTACTTGATGAAGAAAATGCTGTTTTTGGTAAAGGAATAACAATAGGAAACAGAAAAAACGATGCCTCTCATTTATTAGGAAAACACTATATTGAAGTAAATAAAACTAAGGATAGAAAAAAAAGTGATCTACAAAGATATTTCATTAATTATCGTACTAATAATTTTTTCAAAGAACCTAAGGTTGAAAGACCACGCAATCCAAAATTATTCGAGAAACCTATTCTATTAATTAAAGGTGGACTTAATACTAACTTTAGCACAGTTATTTCAATAGCTAATCAAGATGCTGTTTTTAAAAACTCCGTTTTTGCGATTAGAATTGAAAATATCAATTTGCTTAAAAATTTATTAGGAATATTTACATCTAAATTAGTAACTTATTTTGTATTTGAAACGGGTTCATACACAGGTATTGAAAGGGAACAACTATTGGGAGAGGAAATTTTTCCATTCCCTATAATTAGTTCCTCAAAGATCATAGAAATCACTCAAAACTTATTAAACCTCCATACTCAAAAATACAACAACATAAATGATGCTCACTATGATCCTTTAATTGAAAAAGCTGAAAATAGTTTGAATGAATGTATTTATGAACTGTATCAGTTAACTGAAAGAGATAAGCATTTATTAGACTATGCTTTTAATATTTCCATTCCTGTTTTTCGTCAAGGTTTCTCAACAGAGAAAAATTTTCCACCTTACAAATCTTTGAAAATCAGGAGTAAAGAGTTAAAACTATATACTCAAATTCTCTTAGATTATTATAGTAAACGAATTAAAGAACAAACAGGAAAGTTTTTACAAGCTACTATTTATCGTAACTCTGCTGTAGTTGCCATCAATTTTGAAATGCTTGATGAACAGCTATCAGACCCTATTATTTGGAAAAAAGAAGGACAGGAATATTTAGATTTTCTAGCAACAACCGCATTTCAAAAATTAAGTAGTCGTTTGTTTATCCAAAAAGATGTAAAAGGAATTAGACCAAATTCTTTTTATGTCTTAAAACCCAATCAGTACAAATTATGGCATCCGGCCATTGCTCATTTAGATATTTTAGAGCTAGATAACAAAATGATTAATTTACAAATCAAACACTACCAACAAGATGGCAGATAGATTTGAAAGTGATTCAGGAGATCGTCCTATTAACTTTGATACTCTTTTAGGGCATCTCAAAGATGCTTATCGCCTATTATATGCCGCTTATCAAGACATTGCTAAAAATAGGAAAGATACTCCTTATGAGAAACCTGAAGAAACTAAAACTTGGCATATCGAAAATATAATAACAGAGGAACTAGTTGACTTAGCAGAGGCTAAAACGGAAGAAGAAAACTTGCCTTTTGATTGGGTAAATGAGAGTAAAGATTTAAAAAATAAAAGTCGCATTGATATAGATATTATTTATCAGTCAGGTTTAGGAAAAAGCAAACGCTTAGGAATAGAATGTAAATATTTTATAAATAATGATAGTAATAGAAAGTATGTGAAAGATGGGATAAAACGATTTCAAACAGCTTATTATGCTGCTAAAATGCCCATTGCAGGAATGTTAGGATATATTGAAGAAGGTAAAGTTGATGATATTGTTGTCAATATTAATAACAAGCTAGGTGAAGAACAGCAATTGGAATCTTTTACCTTTTCCAAAGAGTTAGAAAAGCTAAACACCTATTGTTCTAAACATGATAGAAGTAAAGTCCCTAATTGCATTGCTAATTTCAAACTATATCATTTATTCCTTGATTTTAAAGGTTTAATAAAGAGAGAAAAAAAGAATAAAAAAGCTTAATTCTGATTTTCTTGTCCCATCAACACCTCCCCCCCTAAACCTCTTCCTTCATTTGCCGAAGCACCACATACGCGCCAATCAGAGCTGGGATAAAAACGAGAAAACTACGTTGTAAAAGAGTGAAGGAAGCTAGGTAATCCTCACTTAAAATGCCTGCCATCAGGCCTGCCATACTGAGTTCGGCGATACCGCTACCGCCGGGGCTTGGAGCAAAATAAAACAGCAGATAAACCACCGCTTGAATGGCAATAATCACCCAAAAATCGGCGGAAATACCGAAGGCAAGTACAAGGAAGTAAGCCAATACATATTTATTGAAATACAAAATGATGGTCAATAGGAAGCAGTAGAGCATCAATTGTGGCTTGCCGCTGAGTAGCTTAATGCATTTATTTCGATAATCTACTAGGGTTACTTTCGTTTTTTCGCCTAAATGTGTCAGTTTTTCCTGCCATTTTTCACTAAACAAGCCTACCAAGCTCGACAAACGCACAATTAACCAGCCAATGAATTTTGGAAAAAATAAAGCGGTGAAAATAATGACAAAAAGAATGGCAAAAAGGCTAAAGCCAAATTGTGCTAATTGTGTTAAAAAAGTTGTGGACATCCTATCTTGGATAATCCAATAAGCGAGCGCACCCGAAATGGGAAAAAATATGAGCGTTGCCAGCCAACTGATAAAACTAATGGTAATCGCATCAGCAAAACTAACGCCATTTTTATAGTAAATGTACAGTTGTGCCAAACCGCCTCCCGACTGTGAAGGGGTGACTGCACCCATAAAAATATTCGCCAAATTTGCCCGAAAAGAGACCCATTGCGATACATTTGGGTACAACTCTTGCACAAACAGATGATTGCGCCATCCACCTAGTAATAAGTCGTTAAACAGTATGACCACAGCGATCAATAAGTACTGCGGTTTGATTTGCCCCCATACTTTGAGGGTATTGCCTGTATTGGTGTATAGAAACAGGGCTGTAAATGCAATAATCGATATACCAACAAAATATACAATACCTTTTTTAATAAGTGCAGGATTAAACACCTCACTTTGCTTCATTTTTTTATTGGATTCTTGACTCATAGATTTGGCTTATTCACTAAATTTGGATGAAAATGCGTTCCTGTTTTTACAGAAAAGCAAATTTACAAAGATAGCAGAATACAGTCATATATTTGACTATCTTGACAATGTTAATTTTTCTGAATTATTGCATGAGTTAATTGTTATTATTTTTCTAATGTATGCTTCACATCATTATTGTAAATATCAATCACTTCCTTAAAGCGTTCAGGTGTTAATTTCTTTTGCCCAAAAGCAATTTTCCAAGTGAGGTACATCACTGCACTGCCCAAAAAGATGCCGCCAATATAATTGTTAGGAGCTACCCTATCTTGATTAAATATTTTAGCAAAATAACTATTCGCTTCATCTCGCATAATCAAATAACTAATACCTGACGTAAACAATATCCCTGCTAAAATCTGCTCCGTTAATTTGCCACGCCCCTCATAACGCTTCATCAATCTATAAGCTTTGGGAGATTTTCTCAAATAAGTGTCCGCAAAATTTTTGGGGTTAATTAGCTTTAGTTGTGTAGTATCTTGCACTGAGTTAATAAAATAGAAATTATTATAACGTGACAAAGAAGTACGTTGGTCTTGTATCAACATTGTATTTTGATAATTATCGCCTCCTCTCATATCCAATTCTGCTGCTGTATTGTATAGCTTATTTTTTGCCATATATAAACTCATTTGCCCTTTAGCTATTTGCTTGGCAAAAACAAAAGCACGGTGCCGCACACTCGCTGAACGGTAATATTTTTGGTTTTGTAAAAAGCCATAAATTCGGCTGGCAGGTAATATTTTTTCACTATTAGCTAATTGCAAAAAAGGGTCAGTAAAATTGAAGTGAGTAGCTGTGTTATGACGTACAGTATCAGTTGCACTCAATTGAATGAAAGTATTGTAGTAGTTAGGAATGTCTAATGTGTTAATGGCAGGATTAGAAATAGCATTAAAATAATCAGTTGTATTAATGCGATTTTGAGCAATAACTACCATAGAGAAATAAAATAATAAAAATAATGTAGCTGCTAATTTGATTATTGAATGAACTTTCATAAGCTATAATTATATGGTGATTCAAAATAAGTAATTCTATAATAATAAGTTGAGACAGTCATCTTTATTATTTCTGTATTACTATGCGAAAATCATCGCTTTATCAAATTAACGCAAAAACAAGTTTACTTAGTAGTTTAATTGTTAAAAATTAATACATAGGGAAAAAAACTTTGTAAAAGCAAGTAGATACACATTCAACTCTAAAACCCCAAGCTATTGATTATCAAAGGGTAAGATAATTGAAAGGAAGAAAAAGAATTGATAAGTGGCTAAAATTGTCGAATTTTGAAAAAGAGATAACAGGACTTTCTCGCCTCAAAACTGCAAATGTGGCTGTGTTGCATACTGAAACACTGACCTGCGATTTTGGTACAAATCACTCCAAATAGATTGTGCTTTAAGTTGGTAAGCTGCTGCGCGTTGCCTGTCATTGGTATGGGCATAACAAGTGCCAATGGTGTGATAACTTTTAGCGGTATCCATTGCCAGCACTCCTAGCACTTTGAGTTGTATAGACAAACCTTTGTGTAAATAGGCAATGGCTTTTTGATAAGCCTTTTGTCTGAAGTAAGTCTTGCCAATGGCTACATAGGCTTTTGCTGCAATGGCAGAATCTGCTTTATTATCAAATTTTATCTGGTGAGTTAATATTTTTTGATAATATTTTAATGCTTCATTATATTGTTTTTGCTTAAAAAACACCATACCTAAATAATAATAGCAATAATTAATACTTTTACAATTTATTTGTTTTTGTTGCGACCAACTTTGCAAAGCATATTGTAAATAGCGGATGGCTTTAGGATAATGATTATTATACAAATGGCAAACTCCTAAGCAGGCAGCAGCTCTAGCTACTTCATTGTGTTGGGTTGTTAATCGTTTTTTACCCTCCATAAAAGCAATATTGAAATAGGCAATGGCCAATTCAAATTGTGCTAAGAGGGCGTAATTATGCCCAATATTATTGTAAGTTTCAATATAATTGAGCCATTTGTTATATTGCTGATAGATTTTCCCAGCATCTTCTAACAAAAAGATGGCTTGTTTGTAATCTCCATTTTGATGTAGTTCTAAAGCCTTCTGTGTATAATGGTGTGCAGTATTCAGTTGATGTTCGTCCATATCACTATTTACAGAAAAAGAATTGTAAACCATACAGTAACAAATTAATAGCTTTAATAAAATAAGTGATAAATAGTGAACAATAGGTGATTTAGAATAGCATTGATTTTTATAGAACACAAATCACACCAAAATTGCTCACTATTGATTTCGTTTTTTACGGAATGGTGATAGAATAATTGCCTTGCATTTCTATGACAAAATGTATGTATACACATAACCCATGAACACTTTTTTTATTGTGTGCAAAAAAAATTTGCTTTACCTATTTAAAAAGCTTAATTTAATCAAGCTTTCAAACTCCCAAACACCTTCACAAAGTTAATTTCCTTCTGAAAAAACGCCACATTTAAATCACCATTTAATTAATTCTATTTATTTGGTAAGTACCTAGACATAAGACTTGAGATAATTAACTTACTATCAATAGTTTATTACAAAACAATTGATGTAGATACAAAATTTTGTATCTCTACAATTTAATAATTACCAAGTACACCCTTTTCATCTACTGACAAATTGTTATGAAAAAAATAATTGCTATTTTACTATTTACCCTATTACTATCTTACTGTTTTGAGCAACCAATTGGGCAGCCACAAGCTCCACTTTTTAACAATGTAAATACTAGTCATTTTGCCATTACTACACAATCCCCTAAAGCACAACGCTACTTTGATCAAGGGTTGAGCTTATCTTATGGGCTAAATCATGAGGAAGCAGTACGGTCTTTTAGGGAAGCAGTGCGCCTTGATCCAAGTTGTGCCATGTGTTATTGGGGCTGTGCTTATGCCTTAACTGCCAATTTATCTAAACCAATGATTAACAGTGAATTGGAGGCTGCTAATAAAGCGATTACCAAAGCTTTTCAATTGCTTAAATCCAAACATAAGCCTTATACTGACTTGGAAAAACAATTGATTCAGGCATTGGTGCAACGCTACCCCAAGCAGTCTATTGAAAATCGTATGGCTTTTGATAAAATTTATGCTAATGCAATGCGTGAAGTTTGGCAATATTTTCCAAATAATGAAACAGTAGGTGTGCTATTTGCCAAAGCTTTATTGGAAATCAATCCGAATGATTATTGGCGTGCAAATGGACTGCCATTACCGATTACTACAGAAATCATTGATGTTTTGGAAGAATCCTTAGTATTATCGCCCAAACATTTGGGTGCCAATCATTTGTATGTCTATATTTTGCATAATTCATCCCAGTCTGTAAAAGCTTTAGCTAGTGCCGATACCTTATATCATTTGTTGCCACAACTAGGACATTTTCTTCATTTGTCCAGTCATATCTATTTACAACAAGGCGAATATACAAAAGCTATTACATTTGCCAAAAAACTGCGAGAATCAAACAAACTATACCATAAACAATGTTATGCACAAGGCACAAAAACTTTTACACAAACGATTGATTATCAGAAAGTAATACTAGCGGCTGCCACTTTAGGCGGCGATAAAAAACTAGCTATTGCCACAGCTAAACAACTAGTACAGTACAAGCAAGGGCAAGCTGATGACACACTAAATCTGTATAAAAATACTTTACTCAACTATACTTTAGTAAAATTTGAAAAATGGAATAAAATTTTATCACAACCTTTACAGTATCATCATCCATATGAAACCGCAATAGCTCATTATGCGCGTGGAATGGCATTTGTAGGAAAAAAACAACTAGATAATGCCCAGCAAGAACAGCAGGAATTGCTTTATTGCTTGAACAGTGATATTCTGAAAAACAGTCACTTATGGACACAAACACCTACTGTTCAACTACCTATACAAATAGCAAATTTAATTTTAACTGCTAAAATTGCACAACAAAAAGGAGAAATTACCACAGCCATTAATCAACTAGAAACAGCTTTAACGCTGGAAGAACCGCTTCGTAAACTAGACATTACGGAATGGTTTTGTCCAGTTCGACATGTATTAGGGGAATTATTGTTAGAAACAGAACAGTTTGCTGCTGCCGAACAAATTTACCGACAAGATTTACAACAGTATCCAAAGAATGATTGGGCGCAAAATGGTTTGGAACAGAGCTTGGAATTACAGCAAAAAACCTCTAATACACAAACGGCTTTGGGAGTGCAGGAATAACAGGGATGGTGTACAAATGGCATTTTGAATTAAGTTAATATTTTTTTATAATAATCAATAATTTGTTGAAAAACACCTAGTAATTCTTGAATATTGCCTAAATAATATTTTTTAGTATCAATAATAATTTCTTTTTCTTGTAGCTTCATAAATTGCCAGTTATCACCAGTTGTCACACAACCATATATTTGTTCTAATGAAATACCTTTTTGTTCATTAAAGATGCGCGCACCCAGCATTTGCGCCGCACATTGAGGAATACCAATGTCTATATCGTGTTTTTTGGCTTCTACAATTTGAATAATAGGTAAGTTGATATTAAAAGAAGCGGTATCTTTTGCTAAAATAAAATCACATTCACCACGCAATCCCTTTGAATCATCAATATTTAAATGTTCTCCTGAGTATATGGTAAAAAAATTATCGTTTTGATTTCGTAATTCTATTAATATAGGCACAACAAGCATTTCAGAACGTGCTTTCTCACTTTTAATAGGTAACTGTTCAGCCACTAGCAAAGATTTTTTTAGCCAATCTGTAACCTTCTGTGATTCAACGTTTTCAAATAGCTTGGCTCGTTTATTCACAATACCATATTCTTCTTCAAGTTTTTCTAAGGTATAACTACTATAGGAAACCATATTTTTTATTATAAGTTAATCACTGTAATATCTATATTGTAATATAACTTATTTTATTCACTTTTTCAAGAAAGAAATCACTTTTCCTTAGTCATTAATAAGCCTTCTTTTCCTGCCATCCATAGTTTTTTGGAGGATGCTGTAATTCTGTGAATATCTGGAAAGCTATCTGTTTTCGCTGTCCAAGTCTCCCCATTATCCTTACTAACAAACAAATTACCATTCTCTTCATTTTTATCTCCCACTGCTATCCACTTCTTGCCTTGAATGGGTAAAACACTTCTAATTCTATTTTTGGTAATTTTTTCCTGCTGCCATTTATCCGCAACTTTTCTTAAAATATAACCATTAAAACTTGCAGCAAGCAGTTGTGCTGTTTCATTTTGAGCAATGCTTCTAATTTGCCCGACTTGTCGAGTTGTATCATTGAAAGTATAGCTCCAGCCATCTTTTTGGTCTACATTTTCAATGACAACATGATTTCCTATTCCATAT
The DNA here is from genome assembly GCA_020631155.1 of Bacteroidota bacterium. GTDB lineage: Bacteria > Bacteroidota > Bacteroidia > Chitinophagales > UBA2359 > JAHDHV01. The sequence goes on from JAHDHV010000019.1 coordinate 29,874, forward strand.
AAAGTATTATTTATTTTCTCCAAATTCAAAATCATTCCGGGTATCACATTCAACAAATCCCAGCTTTCACCACCATTTTTTGTTTGGTAAATATGTGTATTTGGACGAATAATGGAGGCAATATAGCCGTTTTGAACATTCTGAAAATACATTCCATAAATATAGGTTTCAACACTATCCTTTGGTGCTTTATTTACCCAGTTTTTTCCACCGTCTTTAGTTCGCCATACTTGATTGGGACTACCTATAAGCCAAGCGTTTTTTTCGTTGAGAAATTGTATTTGTTCAAAAAACAGCGAATCAAATTGATAAATTTTAGTCCATTCTTTACCACCATCTGTTGTTTGATACAAATTTCCTGTTCCATAACTATAGCTAAAAGCAAGTTGATCGTTAACTGCTTCAATGTCGTGTAAACCTTCGGCAATGTTTGTGTTTGTTTTCACCCATTTTTTAGGTGGATTAGAACAAGCGAAAATAAGACAGAGGATGGCTAAAGTGAAGGTAAAAGCTAATTTCATAGTAGTTGTTTTTTTGTGTGGTGAAAAAGAAAAGGGAATTTTTTGGGGAGTGCAAAATAAACGTCTATACAAACTAGCTTATTGTACTTTTTGGAAAAAAAACATTAAATATTTTCCAAATATTCAGATTGAATGGTATCAACTGTTAAACGAGGAGAGTTGTAAATTTTATAGGCGAATTTACCTTTACTAGAAGCCACAATACGCTCTAATTTTTCATTGATGTAATGTAGGGCAACTCCATCATCGCAAGCTATTCCACTTTTCATGATGTTATTTTTAATTTTTTCTTTGTAAGCATCTTGTCTTTCTGCTTCTCCATCAAAATGTGGGCAATTGCTACCTTTCAGTAAACCTAAACCGTCTAAACTGCTTAATTGATTGGGAATAGAGTCGGTTAAACCTTGCTCAAACCAGCAAATAGACCCTGCACTTATACCACTCAATATGATGCCTTTTTGATAGGCTTTGGTTAAAATTTTGTCTAAGCCCCAAGCTTGCCAGAGAATAAGCATATTTCTCGTATTGCCTCCTCCTACAAAAATAATGTCTTGTTCTAAGATAAATTCTTCAATCTTATGTGTATGTGCATTAAAAAGTGCTAAATGTGAAGGTATACATTTTTTATTATCATAGCAGTTGTAAAATCGTTGGATATAATTTTGAGAATCGCCGCTTGCAGTAGCAAGAAAGCAAATTTTGGGCATCTTTGCCAATGATTGTTTAAGTATATAGTTGTCCAACAGTGGATTTTCTGGTTCCATTGAAAAGCCGCCACCACCTAATGCAATAACTTGTCGTTTAATCATTTTTTATATTCTTTTTTATTACTAAAAAAACTTGTGTTAAAGCAACGGCACCGCCTACTAAAAATATAATGCCTGCCAGAAAAAAAGCTTGAGGAAGAGAATAAACATCAGCTATCCAACCTAAAAATGGAGCGATGCTTGCAAAAGTAAGACGCATCAAAAAGCTTGAAAGGGACAAAATGGTTGCTCGCATTTCTGAGCCTGTTTGTTCATTAATAAATGTATAGAAAAAAGGCTGTGCAATTCCACGGTTAATGTATAGTATAAATATAAATGCAATTCCTACAATATTAAGCAAAGAACTTTGCCCAATAAATGCAATTCCGAAATATCCTACAATGGTTAATATCAAAATTATAATAAATAATGCTGTTTGACTGTATTTCTGTTGTATATGGTGTGCCGACCATGCTACTATGCCGACTGTGAGGTTGAGTGCTGTCCATAAAATACCAAAATAGACTAGCGGAATTTCGGCAAATTGGAAATAGGGCTGTGCGAACCAGGCCATTGTAAGGGTAGATGCTGAAAGAATACCTGCATATAACAAAAACCAGCGCAATGTTGAATTTTCCAAAAAAGCAAAACGAAGGGTTTGTCGAATATTATCCCATGTTTTTTGATGTTTAAATTTCTGACTACGTGTAGGTTCTACTAAGGTGAAGGCGGCAAATATGCCAAAAAAACTCAATATAGTTTGAGCAAAAAAAGGATGTCTTAGGCTGTAGGTACTTGCTATAACGCCTCCCAAAATACCTGCTATTGCTTCCGAAAAACTGCCTATTGCATTAATACGACCTTCATATTGTAGGTAATTTTTTTCTTTTTTAAGCTGCAATAAGGTATCATACAAAAGCGCAGAGTCTGAACCAGAAATAAAACTAACACCTACTCCCAATAACAGCGCACTACCTAAAAAGTGTAGAAATTCATGAGCGAAACAATAGCCTACATAGCCCATAAAAGTAAAAAAAGTACCAACAATTAAAGATTTTTTTCGCCCTAATACATCTCCAAAATAGCCCGTAGGTACTTCTAAGATCACAATAGATAAGGAAAACAGGGCTTGCAAAGTCATTATATCCTGTGTTTGCAGACCATTACTGTGATAAAAGGGAACAACAATAGGCATTGCCAATAAAAACCAACGGGAAAATCGAATGATATAGAGCTTGTAAATGTTGTGTATACTATTCATTTTTGATTGTAAAGATAAACTTTTAATAGCAAAGACAAATACTTCAACTTATCTGCAAGTACCCAAATGTAAATAGACTGTTTTTGGCATAAAAAAGATAAGTTCAGTAAAATAAAAAAGCCTATTCCACTGTTCTGGAATAGGCAAACAAAATGCTAGTTTCTCCTATGTATGTATATAACCTTAAATTTTTTTTTTAGAAAAAACCTGCCCCGTTTTATGAGGAGCAGATTTTCAAAATGCT
>JAHDHV010000402.1 GCA_020631155.1 Bacteroidota bacterium
ATTTTCAACAATTAAAAATTTTTACCCCTAATGCGACATTTTGAGATGCACCCAATCATAGATGTAATTAATATAGATGGAATATATGATAATGGTAATAACCATGCGATACACGCTCATATTAAACATGATAGACAAAACAAAACCATTAACCCTATTAGTATAGGAGCATCTATTGATAAGATAAGACTTTACCCCAATCCAGTCAAAGCAGACTACAAGATTACACTTAAATATCCTTATGAACATGCATCTATACTTGTAACTGTATATAGTATTTCAGGTCAACAAGTTTCACAATTTAGAAGTACTGCTGATAAAAATCATACATTATTACTGAAAAATTTACCCAAAGGCACTTACTTTATTCGCCTTAGTGATACAGAAAACAAAGTTGATACTACTGGCAAATTAATTTTACTATAAATAATCCCAACACTTGCCAAAAACTTGTCCATATTTACCTCTATTATAGCTTTACTTTTAAATTCAATAGACTTTCAAAATAAAAAATCACCAATCCATGCCTTCAACAATTAATAACCGCCCAACAATAGTTGACATAACTCCCCCAAAATTGCCCCCCCAATTTTGGGAGGAGTTGTATCAAAAACATAGAAATAACTTTATTTACAACGCAATCCGCAATTATAACTGTAGCCGTACAGAGGCAAAGGATATTTTTCAAGATATTGCCATAACGCTTTATCATAGACATTTAGCGAATAAACCCATTCCTACAGGCAATGGCTTAAATGCCTATTTATATGTAGCAGGAAACAATTTGCTAAAAACTCGCTTTAGGAGATTAACAATTCATAAAAAAGCAATTGCTCACTTAGCACATCAACAAGTGTTAACAAGCACAGGCGCATTTCATTCTGACCATTTGGAGAAGTGGAGCGAGGTACAAAAGGAAATTGCTAAACTGGGCTATGGTGCCGAAAAATTGATAGAATTGATATTTTTTAAAGACTATTGCCCTGAAGCTGTTGCAAGAGAACTCGGGTATAAAAATACCAATGTGGTAAAAGTGCGGAAAAATGTAATTCTTAATACCTTAAAGCACATTTTCAAGAAAAAATAATCAAGTGAGTCAGAAATTTAGGGAAAGACAAAATACACGCTACCATGAAAGATGCATGTTTACTTTTCCAAAAAACAAACTATCCTTTTTTTATTGGCTTTGAGAAGCGACCTTGAAAGTTTTTGCGTTAAGAAAATTGGTAGGACAATCGTTAAGAAATATCCGTAGTGATACGGAATTTAAAAACTTAGTGAACTTAAATTAAAGCTTTAAATCTTGATTATCAACTATTTACTTTTACTTAAACAAGGAGTATCACCTTAGGAGATTTTAGATTGTCCTGCCAATTTTTAGCGAAAAAGTTTCCCTGTCTTGACTTTTTTGTTTCTTTTTTTGTCAAGTAAAAAAGAAAAAAACGTAGGGCAAGGGACACTATTTAAGATTAAGGTAAATGGTAATTATACGAAGTCCCTCTTTTCTTGACACACTCAAGATAATCTAATGTAACCTTATCAACCTTGCCACCTTACAACTTTGAAACCTTACAAGCTTACACAAATAATTTTGTATATTTGCGCCATACTATATAGCCATTGTGTTGTTATAGAATAGCAACACATGGCGTTTTTAATCAAAAGTCTTTAAACAAATGAACGAAGTATATATCGTCTCTATGGCGCGCACCCCTATCGGTAGTTTTAATGGTGCATTATCCACAATTCCAGTTGTCGAACTCGGCACTTTTGTTGTCAAAGAAGCCGTCAAAAGAGCAGGCATTGAGGGCAGTGCTGTTAACGAAGTTTTTATAGGTAATGTGTTGAGTGCCAACGCTGGACAAGCTCCTGCGCGTCAGGTTGCGTTAGCAGCAGGTTTGCCCGAAACCGTACCTTGCACCACCATCAACAAAGTTTGTGCATCGGGCATGAAAGCCTTAATGTTGGGTGTTCAATCCATCCGATTGGGGGATAATGACGTAGTTGTAGCAGGCGGAATGGAGAGCATGTCGGGCGCGCCTTTCTATTTGCCCAAAGGCAGAACGGGCGTAAAATACGGCAATAGCGAAATTTTGGATGCCATTGTACGGGACGGTTTACAAGACCCCTATAAAGGCTATATGATGGGTATTTGCGGAGAAATTTGCGCCGAAGGCAAGGGCTTTTCTCGCGAAGATCAGGACAATTACGCTATTGAATCCTATAAACGTGCGGCGGCAGCTTATGCCAATGGTCATTTTGCGGATGAGGTTGTACCTTTTCCTGTACCACAACGTAGAGGTGAGCCAATTATCGTGAGTGAGGATGAAGATTACAAAAAAGTTAAATTTGAAAAAGTACCTAAATTGCGCCCTGCTTTCAAAAAAGACGGCACCGTAACCGCAGCCAACGCCTCTAATATCAATGATGGTGCAGCAGCCGTTGTATTGATGAGTGGACAGAAAGTGAAGGAGCTAGGTGTTACGCCTTTAGCCAAAGTATTGAGCTATGCCGATGCTGCCCAAACACCCGAATGGTTTACCACAACTCCTGCCAAAGCCCTACCCAAAGCCCTCGACAAAGCTGGTTTAAGTACTGCGGATGTGGATTTTTGGGAAATCAACGAGGCTTTTTCCGTTGTCGCTCTAGCCAATATCAAGGAAATGGAGCTAGACCATGCCAAAGTCAATGTATTTGGCGGTGCGGTTTCCATTGGTCACCCAATAGGCGTATCGGGCGCGCGCATTGTCTGCACTTTACTGTCGGTTTTAAAGCATAAAGACGGCAAAATCGGTGCAGCAGGTATTTGTAATGGCGGCGGCGGTGCTTCGGCAATGGTGATTGAAAGGGTGTAAATTTTATTATATAAGTGCCTATACAAAATTAAACGACTTTTTTTTAAAATTAAGGCACTGAACTTCAATACTTTAGAACAAAATTGTGCATAATTAAATAGTGCTTGGCACTTAAAAAAAGAAAAAGCCACTAAAAATAAGGTCTGTTTGCTTATTTTTGGTGGCTTTTCTATTACCAGATTTTATTTTTTAATGACTTCTTAAAATTTATTAATTTTTTGTAATTTCTTAAAAGCTGTCACATATATTCTTTGAAATCGTCTAATGGTGCATCAAAAAAATCATCATTGATGCTAATCAAGCCTTTTGCACTGCCAAAGTTGGAGGTCTGTTCCTTAGTTTTTTTAGATTTATTGGTCTGATACTTAAATAATAAAAAATCTATGTAATCTAGTACTTGAATTTGCATCTCTCTAGGAAGCTCCTCATATTTCTGTAATATCAAATGTTCCATATTTTATCTTTTATAGTAGGTAGACAAAATTAAACAATATTTATATTTACTGTAATTTATTAATAATTCGTTCATTATCTCGAGCCTTATGTCTAAGTACTTATCTAAAACAATTCTTTATTCAACTTAGTGCTATAATCTGTATGTCAAAAGCTGATTTTTTGCTTATTTTAATAGACCACAATTAAAAATATTTTTTAGTAAAAACTAGTACAGGCAACATTAATAATAAGGAAAAAAGATTGGCCATAACAAAATTAAAAACAGCCCCATGTACAAATAAAGACAAACTACTATCTAATACAAACCAAAAAGTAAACGCCACTGCAATGGCTTGATACGCCCATTTTTCACGCTTCGCAAAAGCATTCGCAGCAATAAAATACTGCAAAATAAAATAACCTGCTGCGGTCGCGCCAAAGGGGGCAAGCACAAAACGAAACACCTTTTCCGCATCAGAAGGCAGTGTGTTTGTTCCAAAAAATGCTTGTGCCATATACTTCTCGTAAATCCCAAAAGCATCAAAACTGCCAATGACTGCCCAAAGCGTGCCCATCAAAGCAAAAAAAATGCTGACAATTTTTAGGTATTTTACCCAAAAGTTAAATGAGCCCATATTTTGAATTGTTGTGTTGTTGAATTTTAAATTATTTAATTCAAAGAGTAAGAAAACTTTACAACTTTAAAACCTTGCAACTTTCTCAACTCCGTACTCACCGCCTATTTTCCAGAATTTTCATAAACGACTTGCCTTGAATTTCTTCAATGGTCAAACCTGTTGCGAGTGCCTCTTCTTCTGAAATGGCACCGCAATTTAAAGCACGCAAAAAGTAGTTCAGCAAGCCCTGACCTGTTGCAGCATCATCAAAAATATCTCCTAACAAAGTTGCTTGCGCCGCCTTTTCCACAAATGCCTTTAAGCGAGCAGTTGCATCATCATAACTTTCCAAGAAAAAGGTATACAAAGCAGCATAGCGAATCGGCAATTGTGCAGGGTGTAAGTCCCAACCTTGATAAAAACCATTCCATAAAGAGTGCCGAATATGCTTAAAGCCTTGCTTCCAAGCCTTATGTACAACTCTCTGATTTTCTAAGAATTGTAATTCAGTCAAATCTTTGCCTTTATGCGGCCCAACGGGCATTACATTAGTTGCTCCATCTGATAGCCAAATACCTGTATGAGCAAGCGCAACTTTGGTCATATGGTGGGCAAAATCACAAACGGGGTGATCCATTGTCTGGTATTTGGCGGTGATATTGCAAGAAGCAGTATAATCGTAAGTGCCAAAATGCGTAGCAATACAGCGTCCTTCGCCTGCGATAATAAATTGGCGCAATGGATTTGTGCCATCTGCCGCCATAATGGATTGAGTGGTTTCTACCATGATTTCTAACTGCAAACTGCCTTCGGGTAAGTTATTAGCTTTTTCTAATACTTCATAAATGCGAACCAAAGCCGTAATTTGCTCTGGAATCGTCACTTTAGGCAGCATAACAATAAAATTATTGGGTAGTTTCCCACCGCTTGCCGCTAATAGTGTAGATAAAAATATATCTAATGTGCGAACAGAACGTTCTTTTAATTCTTCAGTAAAAGGTTTGATACGGATGCCAATAAAAGGAGGGAGGGAGCCTTCTTTCATACCTTTTGCTACTGCCAAAGCGGTTCGCTCTGCTGTTTCATCCTCTTCCGAATCCGAGCGATTGCCGAAGCCATCTTCAAAATCAATGCGAAAATCTTCGACTGCTTCTCGTTGTAATTTGTCTATTATTTTATGGTAAATGGTATAAGGCAAATAAGCGGAATATTGTTTCTGTTCTGCTGTAGATAGTGTTGATAGTTGTTTGTCAATCAGGTTAATATCTGCTTCTAATTCAGGTAAAGCTTCATGATTGGGTAGCTCTAAAGCTTTTGCTAAAACCACAAAATTAGGTGCATAAGTTTTAAAATGCGCCAATGCCAACTTACCCAAAGTAGGAGCAGTGTTGTATTTAAATAGATGTGCCCCGCCGTAAACCGTATGTACAGCCTGTCGCTTATCTGAATCACCGGGATACAATTTTTGAAAGGCTAAATTTGCTTTTCGCAATTCTTGAAAAATCCCTTTTTTTTGTTGACTAGGTATGCTTAATTTCATTTTTGGTTATAGATATTTAATGTTTTTTAAAAATTTATGTGTTTCTTTTTCTTCCTAACACTTTATTTCTAAGATTGCTATTTAGCTCTTTAGACTTTTGGATTTTCAGCTATTAAAAGTCAGAAATTGCAAATATATTTTTATTGTGTATGAGCCATTGATAAATAAATGAGTGTGTCAGAAAAAGAGGGATTTCGTATAATAATTATTGCCCTTAATCTTAA
>JAHDHV010000403.1 GCA_020631155.1 Bacteroidota bacterium
GATTATTCAATGGGGATGGTATGACAATATTTTGAGGGGCTTCTTGTCGCACACATTATGCACATTGTTCTCGGCTGGCTTTCTTTTTTTTAATCATTACCATAATCAAAGTCAGGTTCAAAATGGTTTTCTAAATCTGACAAAGTATAGCCTTCTCTCTTTAATTCTTCAATTGGGTCAATTTCTAATTCATAGTATTCTATTGGCTCTACATAATCTTCAACTCCAAATTGACCTCCTAATGATGCAACAGAAAGTTCGCCATTGCTTTCAAATTTAAGCCCACAACAAAAACACTTTAATCCAATTGGCAATATATTGTGATGAACTTCAATCGCATCATCTACAACTTTGGGTTCAGATTGCGAAATATAACGCCCAATTATTAACGCCTCATTTGTACAACTTGGACATTCAACTTTTTTGTATTTATTGTATAATCTTTCCGAATGAATATATTCTCTAATTTTTGTTGCTGCATTTGAAATCCTTTCGTCTTTATCTGGTTGGTCTAATTCTTCAAAAACATCTTTATATTTACTGATTTTCTGCTTGACTTTTGATACAAGTTCTGCTTTATTTTCTTCAATCATTTGTTCAGCAACTTCGGCTTCGTCTGCACCAAATAAATCCGCTAATGACTTTTCTTGAAACTCAAGCAAAACTTTTATTGCCTTATAAAATTTGGTAAGCCAAATGTTAGTTGAGAAATCTTCAAATATTGGTGTTCCTGTATGCAATTCTTCATTTCTCATATTAATGAACGATTGACAAAACTTTTCATCTTCTACTGTAAATTCTGGGATAATAATTTGAAGTCTTAAAAATATTGTTTTCGCACCAATTGTTTTAGGGACTCCTTTTTTTGGAGAGAAACCAAAAGCGTGTAAAATATTATGCCCTTCTCTTGGGTCTGCTATTAAAGCCGGATGAATCTTAGAAAGTGTTGCTCTTCCTATTAATTCTAAGGCTAATGAAGACCAAAAAGGAAAAAGTGAACCATTCCTATCTGATTGAAGTGCTCTTTCAACATAAAGTTGAGCTTTATTAAATAGTGCGTCATATGACCAATCCGAGCTTGTCATTTATACTATGTTTATTCGTTGCAAAATTCTTGTTTCAGTTTCTTCTATTTTTACTTTTGGGCGATAATGCAAGCAATTCCAATTATTGATTATCGCAACTTTATTTTGTTCCCATTTGATTTCATAAGTTTTTGCTTTTTGTATTATTTCTCCCATTAAGTTCTCTCTATTTGATACTAAAGTCATTACTTCAGGGTCATATCGCAATATTCCATTTTGAAGTACTTTTGTATAAAAATTTCCATTTATACCTTTTACGAACCATATTGCTCTATTCAAAAAATCTGTTTCAGTTTTTTCAAGAACTCGTTTATTGATTTTTAGCAATACTGTTGGTGTGATATTTTCGCCACTCCCTATAAACCTTAGTAAGATATATTTTGGTGGATTGTAATAATAAGCACAATCTGTATGAGCTGGAAATTCATTTAAACCATATCTTTTCGAAAGAGAATCCTTTTTAGTTTGTTCTTCTTTCAAAGGTGTTAGTAAATCAAGAATCTTCCCACTCTTTCTTGAAGGCATCAGTTTTCCTAATGATTTTCCAAGTTTTAGAAATTCATCAAGATTATTGCAATATGTTTCTCGATATATCTGTGTCATTTTTTTCTTTTGCTTGCCGAGAACTCCTAAATACACTCCTCTATACCTCCATTGCGTCTATTTCCCTTACCTTCTCCTAAACTTGTGTATATTTGAATAACAAAAATACTCGCTCAAAATAAGAACTCCAAACAAATCCCCATTATTTCCAGTACTTTCAATATCTTTATTGTAGTCATGTCTATTTTTTGTATCCAAATATACGCAATCATGCTAAACACTTTAAGCACTTAATAAGCACTTAATAAGCACTTATTAGCCGCTATTGAAGTACTTAAAAGAGCTTAATTATTATTCGTATATAATTTTAATAAAAAAAAGTCCATATTTCAGCATAACTTACCAAAATATAGGCGTATTTAGAAGTTATTTATGTCTTGTTTGTTATATGTGTTTACTTGGCATCCTATTATTCGACATTTACGACTACTTTTCCTACTGTTTTTCCTGTTTGAAATAAGAGGATTGCATCTTTCAATTCTTCAAATTTGAAACGATGACCAATATGCTGTTTTTGCAGATTCAGTGCTTCTAGTTCTTTTAAAATTTCTTGCATTAATTCAACGCGCTCATACAGCCAAATCAGATTGAAACCCATGATAGATTTATTTTCTCCCGGCATAGTTTGAATATCTACCTTTGGTCGCCGTAGATAGTGCCACAGAAGACGAAAATAATTTGGGCGATTGCCCGGATTCGCATAACGGGCTGAACCAAATACAATCACCCGCCCCATTGGAGCAAGGGATTCATAAGACCATTTGAAATAATTGCCACCAACTGAATCCATTACCAGATTTAGGTCTCGTCCACCTAATCCTTCTATCAACTTTTGTTTGAAGTTGCTATCACGAACTATTATATGGTTATAATTTTCGTGCGTTTTCAAAAAATCTACCTTCTCCACTCGACCAACTGCGCCAATAGTATAGGCATCAAATTTCTTAGCGATTCTATTGGCTAAAATACCGACACCTCCTGCGGCAGATTGAATTAAGACGGTACTATTTTTCTGCAATCCACCAAGATGAATCAAACCATAATAGGCAGTCAGTACTTGCACTAGAAAAGCGGCTCCGTCCTCATAGTTCCAAGCTTGAGGTAAGGGTAAAACATAGCGTTCGTCAATGTTAAGGTGGGTTGTGTAAGCTCCAAAACGAGTGATTCCCATGATCTGATCACCAACTTTTCGATGCTTGATCCCCGAACCAACTGCAACAATCTCCCCAGCGTATTCCAGACCGGGTACTAAATCTTCTTTTGGCGCAGCAGGATATAAGCCCCAAATACAAAAAATATCCGCAAAGTTTAATCCAATTGATTTTACTTTAACAGTCACTTCATTGGAATTTGGCGCAGCTAAATTTTCTTCTATCAATTTCATATTAGACAGCGCACCTGCTTTTAAGCGATAGGTTTTTCGTTTCATTCGTTTTTGTAAATATTTTTTCAAAAAAAAGAATAAGTAAAGAAGGCTAAAAGTTAAAATAATTATTTCTTTTTTTAGCAATGATTAACGACAAATCTCGCATCTCAGATAGCCTATTTTTTCACTGTTTTATACTTATCTTTACAAGCAGGGCAAGTAAACCCCACCGTCTTTTTACAGATGAATTTTATCCATTTCCTTAAACAATTGCTACTTTATCAATAATGAAAAATAACATTTTACTATTTGTTGGAATAATTTGTTTATTAAGCTGTCAAGACCAACAATCGAACCATAAGGAGAAGTCATTAACAGTAGAAAAACTAACAACAGTTTCCGCAAAAAAAGCATATTTAGACGCGATTTTTAAGGCAGATCAAATGTATCGAAAAGGGCAAAGCGCGGATATAATGCTTAAATATGGCAGGCATAGCGAAGAATTTAGGGCATTTGTAAAAAAACAGAACGAGCAGGATGCCCAAAATTTGGAAAAAATTGAAGCGTATTTACAACAATATGGCCATCCAAAACGCAGTGAAGTAGGTGAATTAGCAGCGCAAACCCCTTGGGCGGTCGTTCATCATGCTAACAACTATGAGAGCCGCGAGCGAAATTTTCCATTTTTATACGAAGGATATGTTGATGGAAATATTGATGAAGATGCTTTTGAAAAATATTTAAATAGAATGTGCGATATGAAATTTGGAAAAAGATTAGTGCTATCTAGCCCTTATCAAGAAGTAGAAAAAATAGACTCTTTAATTGGGTTATTGGGCTTGCAATAGAAATAATGACAAATCTCATGCTTATTTTTTCACTGTTTTATACTTCCCTTTACAAGCAGGACAGGTAAATACATCGCCGTCTTTTTGCAAGCGAATACCATCCATTTGGTTCACCACAAAATCTTGGATAAATGCCCTTGTTGCCGTAGAATTGTGATTGTTGATGTCTATTTGACGGTCGCGAGCAGCGTCTTTAATTTTGCCTTCATACTCCTGATACCCCCAGCAATTTGGGCAAACACCTTCTTCAATTAAAGCGTTATCTGCTTCTTTTTTCTTTTTAAACCAATTTAGTAAACTCATGATTTTAGGATTTTTGAATTTATATAAGATTAATGTTTTTTATGGTAAAGACACAAGTAATTTAACCTGACACTTTTTTTCTAAAATTGCTTTTTGGATATTTAGACTTTTGGCTCTTTAGCTTTTGGAAATTAGAGCGCAGAAATTGATAATGTTCTATTATTTTTTAAATTCCTGCTTAAATGTAAGTTATTGACTATTAGATGTTTATAAGGGATGTAACGGCTAAAGCCTTCTCTACAGAACTCATCGAAAAAGCAAACATCCATCAAATAATTTGTCTAATCATGACCCTACAACTCAAAACCAAAAACCCACAACCACGAACTACCTCGGCACTTCTACACCGTCTACCATCAGTTGAATAACTTCATCGGTAGTGCTGCCTTCCATTTCTTTTTCTGGCGTTAAAATAATGCGATGCCGAAGCACAGGTTTTGCCACAAATTGAATGTCTTCGGGTGTTACGAAATCCCTGCCGTTCATTGCGGCGAAGGCTTTGGCGGTACTCAATATGGCTAAGGAAGCGCGAGGGGATGCACCCAAATAAAGGTATTTATTCGCCCTTGTTTGATGGACGATTTGAGCAATATACTGTAACAAGTTCGGTTCTATATGGATGGCTTTAACTTGTGCTCTATAAGTTCTTAACTCATTGATAGTCAACAGCGCACGCACTTCTTCAATGCGGTGACGGTTGTGGCTTTGATGAAAACTTTCCAGTATTTTCACCTCGTCCTCCAAGCTAGGGTAGGTAACAGAAATTTTAAATAAAAAACGGTCTAATTGGGCTTCGGGTAAGCGGTAAGTACCTTCTTGCTCAATGGGATTTTGAGTAGCCAATACCAGAAAAGGAGGGTCCATGATATGTCGTTTGCCCTCAATGGTAATTTGCCGTTCTTCCATTACCTCAAACAAAGCAGCTTGCGTTTTGGCAGGTGCGCGATTGATTTCGTCTATTAGCACTAGATTAGAAAAAATAGGTCCTTTTTTGAAATCAAAGCTGGAATTTTGAAAGTTGTAAACTGATGTACCCAATACATCGGAAGGCATCAGATCGGGGGTGAATTGTATACGTGTAAATTTAGTTGAAATAGTGCGAGCTAATAATTTGGCGGTCAATGTTTTAGCAACGCCCGGTACTCCTTCAATTAATACATGACCATCGGCGAGAACCGCAGCGATAAGCAGTTCGATAAATGCTTGCTGTCCAATGATGATTTTTCCTATTTCCTCTTTAATTTGCTCAACTGTTGCACGCAGTTGGTCTAAATTCGTGCGATTTTCAAAACTATACTGCTGTTCTTCCATAAAATTTTGCTAAATATTCACCTTTTTCTGCTCGAAGAAATTGGTTATACTTGGTTTAGGTATACTTTGTTTATAATTTTGTTATCAGATCAACCCATTTATAGGTAGATTTGTTGTTTCTTTGCTTTGTAAAAGTACAAAAATAATTTGTTT
>JAHDHV010000404.1 GCA_020631155.1 Bacteroidota bacterium
AATATGTTCCAAAGCTAAACAGCCAAAAATCTAAAAGTCCAAAAAGCCAAAAATCCGAATTTCCGTTGACGCTTAAATGGTCAAATGAAATTCGGATTTACGAACAATGTATTTTACGACGCAGGCTCCCCCTCAAAATAGGTATCCCGTAGGTTTCGGTATTCCATAGCATTTTGCGGATATTGCCGTACATTCGGCTGTAGCAGTCGCTGGTCTTTGGTGTAAAACAAAAACAGCAAAGGCGCATCGTCAACGGCGGCTTGCTCGGCTTTCAAATACAAAGCATTGCGTTTGGCCTCATCGGCGGTGCGAAGGGCTTCCTCAAAATACTGGTTAAACTCCTTGCCCACATAGCGCGAGGTGTTCAAATAGGAATTTTGCTTAGGGTCTTTAGGTATATGATTGCTCCACAACAGGGTCAAAAAGTTTTCGGGGTCGGGATAGTCGGCAATCCAGCCTGCTCGCCAAAAATCTACCTTCGCAGCTTCCACATTTTCGAGGTGCTGGGCAAAGGGCATTTTGGTAATATTTACTTTCACATTCAAATTTTCTTCCAACATCTTCTGGATCGCTTCGGCCACCTGCTCGTTGCGCTTGCCACCGCTATTAATTTGCAAATTCAAACCTTCCAAGCCCTTGCCATTTTCATGGCCTGCTTCTTTGAGCAATGTCCGCGCTTTTTCAGGATTAAAATCGTAGCCTTTTATGCTCTTTGCATCGTAATTGGCAAAAGCAGGCGGCACAATACCATGATAAGCTGGTACCCCTGCACCTTTTACGGTATAGTCCACAATCTTCTGACGGTCAATGGCATAGGAGAAAGCTTGTCGCAATTTTTTATTATTAAATAAATCGCCACTGTTCAAAAAACCGTAGTATTGCGTGGTCATAGATGGTTTTTCTTGGTAGACGTATTTTTTATATTCTCCTTTTAAATTGCCAGAACGGTCTACAATTTCATCCGCAATTTCGAGGGGCAGGCGATAGGTCATGTCGAGTTTGCCCTTAGTAAATTCCAAAAATTCCGACATCTGATCGCCAATAAACGAAAAGCGGATGCCGTCCAAATAGGGTAGGGTATTGCCATGTTGGTCTTTATCCCAGTAGTTTTGGTTGCGAAGCAAAATCACCGCCTCGTTTTCGCTCACTCTTTTTAGGAAAAACGGCCCTGTGCCAACCGTATGCGCGCGCATATCAATACCATATTTGTCAACGGCTTCTTTCGGAAAAATAAAGCCAAAAGGCATCGCCAAAATATGCAAAAAACTACCGAATGGCTGCGACAAAGTAACTTCTAAAGTGTTGTCATCCAAGACTTTAACGCCTTCAACGCCGCCTTCGGGCTGTTCGCCTTTTTGCGTAGCGGCATACTGCGCTTCTGCTCCCAAAATTCGCCCTTTCACAAAGTTGTAGCCTTTATTGTTGGGGTCGTAACTGCACAGCAAATCAAAGCAGTATTTCACATCTTTTGCGGTGAGTTCACGCCCTTTGCCGCCCTCAAAACAAGGGTCATCGTGAAACTTAATGCCCTTGCGAATTTTAAAGGTATATTTCGAGGCATCATCGGCAATTTCCCAACTCTCGGCAATAGATGGCTGAATGGTCAAATCGCCCTGATCCAATCGCACTAAGCCCTCGTAAATCTGGTTGGTAATACGGTGTCCCACCACTTCACCGACATTCAAGGGGTATAAGGTGCGAAAATATTCTGTTTCGTTCATATTAAAAATACCGCCGTAGTAAACACCGCCTTCGCCAGCCCTAAATTTTTTGGCATCGGGTTTTGGCGTTGTCTTGCAAGCCGAAAATGGTAAGCACCACAGCCCAACCAGTAATAATAGGCTGTATACCAGTGCTTTAGAATTGCTTTTGTTCATAGTAGAAAATGGTTTTTTTATTATATAATTGTAGAGACACGAAATCTTGTGTCTCTACATGATCCACAATTTCCCCCAATCAAAATTACAATACATAATTTTTAGCAAAAAATATCAAATGTCTGTAATTATTTATTATTTTCGCCCTGTTATCATCAAGCTATGTATGATGGGGTACTGTGAAGAAAATAATATTTTTTTTTAGATAAAAATTTGATTATCAGTTTTTTAAATAGAAAATGATGGTGTTTTTTGGGATAAAAATGTAAATAATGTTTGTTTTTTGGGGTAAAAAAAATTTTTTCATTTGTAAATAGAAAAAAAACATTCCATAATACTTTGAAATTAGGTGCATCAATTTTGTCACAAAGTAGCAGTTTTTTTGTCTAAAAATAAAGTTAAAAGAGCACAGTATTTTCCATAAAAATCATATCTTGAACTTTGGTAAATTAGTTATACCCAAAACAGGATAAAAGCAAAAGTTTTTTTTGTATTTATTATTAATAAGTATAGCCAGAGGCTACAAGTTTGGTTCGGCGCGAGGTGGAACCTCGCCCCTGTAACCTAACAGCTGTGAGGCTTTACCTATAAAAAATACAATTCTAAGCTGTTTTTGGTATATCAGATAGTTGTTAGAAATTAGTTTTTAACAGCTAAAAAAAATTAGCGTTTGGATAAAGTTGCTTTTTGGCTATTTAGCCTTTTTAGAAATAAGCTATTAACACTGAACTTGCTTTGATATTGATTATTCAGTTAATAAGTATTGAAAAATGTGTTCTTTGCTGCTTTTTTGAAAAAATATTTAGCTAAAAATGATATTAATAGTCACTAATAA
This sequence comes from Bacteroidota bacterium, assembly GCA_020631155.1. Classification (GTDB taxonomy): domain Bacteria; phylum Bacteroidota; class Bacteroidia; order Chitinophagales; family UBA2359; genus JAHDHV01. The sequence goes on from JAHDHV010000404.1 coordinate 2,713, forward strand.
ATTGACTGTCAGGTTTTAAAATGATTGATAGATTATTTTACATGAAAAAACCTTACAACTTTTTAACCTTAAAACCTTCCAAACCCCAAAACAATAAACTAACTCACTAATACATATAAATGGGCTTTTTTGACTTTTTAGATTTAACACATGAGGTCGCCATTGACCTTGGCACAGCGAATACGCTGATAGTATACAGAGGCAAAGTAGTGGTAGACGAGCCTTCCATCGTTGCCATTGACCGCACAACGAACAAGGTAATTGCCGTTGGGAAGCGCGCTATGCAAATGCACGGCAAAACGCATGAAAATATCCGAACCATCCGCCCTTTAAAAGACGGTGTAATCGCAGATTTCGAGGCTGCCGAAAGCATGATCCGCGAAATGATTAAGATGCTGTACACCAAAAAACGTTGGATGACTCCTTCCTATAAAATGGTGATTTGTATTCCATCGGGCATTACAGAGGTAGAGAAAAAGGCGGTTTTCAACTCGGCGGAGGCAGCAGGTGCTAAAGAACGCTATTTGATACACGAACCTATGGCCGCAGCACTCGGTATCGGTATTGATGTAAGCGAACCCGTTGGCAATATGATTATTGACATCGGGGGTGGAACGACCGAAATTGCAGTCATCGCATTAATGGGTATTGTTTGCGACCAGTCTATACGCGTAGCAGGGGATGAGTTCACCGCAGATATTACTGACTATGTACGCCGCGAACACAATATTTTGATAGGCGAGCGCACTGCCGAAAACATCAAAATCAATGTGGGCGCAGCCTTGACTGATTTGGAATCGCCGCCAGACGATTATAATGTGAATGGTCGCGACTTAATGACGGGCATACCTAAGCAAGTTACAGTCAATTATGCAGAAGTAGCACAATGTTTGGATAAATCTATCGCTAAGATAGAGGAAGCAGTGATGAAGGCACTCGAAATTACGCCTCCCGAACTAGCAGCCGATATTTACAAAACGGGCATCTACCTAACGGGCGGCGGTGCATTGCTCAGGGGCTTAGACAAACGAATTGCTGCCAAAACAAAATTAACCGTACAAGTAGCAGATGATCCCTTGCGTGCCGTTGTACGCGGAACAGGCATCGCCCTAAAATTTGTGGATAAATATCCGTTTTTGATGCGGCGATAATTTTTAAGATGGGAGACATGAGACATGAGACGTGAGAAATGAGATTTTTTGATTTTGAATTTATAAGGTTTTATTTTTTCTAAAAAACTAATGTCTATCAACGAATCACGAATCACGAATCACGAATCACGAATCACGAATCACGAATCACGAATCAACGAATTACAAATCACAGAACAGCCATACTGAATGTATAATTTATTGTTGTTTTTTGCGCGATTTCATGCGTTTATATTATTTATTTTTTTAGAAATTATATGCTTTTCTTTATTGGTACAACACAATCCTTTTCAGCGAACAACGATCATTAATTCATCGAATAGGGTAACGGGAGAGCTGTATGACAAAGCACATTCTGTAGGCGAATTTGTGGCTTTGCGTGGCGAAAACGACAGCCTTCTGGCAGAGAATGGACGTTTGAAAGCACAGTTGTTGTCTATTGAGGAGCGACTAGAGGATAATGTTAATTTATTATTTAAGGAAGAAGAATTTTGCCGAGACAGCAGTATGTTGGTGTATTTTGAAGATACAACAGAATACACCTACAACTATGTGGGGGCGAAGGTGATTAGCAATTCCACTTTAAAACCGAATAACTACCTGACAATCAATAAAGGACATGCTGATGGACTACAGGATGAGATGGGGGTTATTGGGCGCAATGGCATTGTGGGCGTTATCAAAAATGTGTCTAAAAACTTTGCTACGGTCATTTCTGTTTTACATAAAAGTATGCGAGTGAGTGCCAAAATCAGGCGGAATAACTTCATTGGGTCTCTGCGCTGGGATGGTGGCGATCCTCGCTATGCAGTTTTAGACGATATACCCAAACATGCGCGGGTCAATATTGGAGATACCATTGTAACAAGTGGGTATTCTTCCTTTTTTCCTGCCGATATTGTGGTGGGCGTGGTCGAAAACTGGTCGCTAGCCGAAGCCGAAGGAAGTAATTTTTTCAACATCAAAGTGAAATTATCTACGCATTTTAGCAGCATTCGATATGTGTATGTGGTGGATTATGCAAAAAAACAGGAGCAAAAAGCACTAGAAGAAAAGTCGAGGGATGAATAAAGAAATAGTACTCAATGTATTGCGATTTATAGGGCTGTTGTTGTTTCAGGTATTGGTACTGAATCAAGTAGAATTACATGGCTTTATTAGCCCCTACATTTACCCATTGTTTATTTTGTTGCTTCCTTTCAAAACGCCCAAAGCAGTTTTGCTGATACTCGGCTTTTTGATGGGAATTTCGGTGGATATGTTCACCAATACACCCGGACTACACGCTGCGGTGACGGTCTTATTGGCCTATTTGCGCCCATCCATTGTGAACCTAAACATACCGCCCGGTGGCTACGAAGTCATTGACAAGCCACACATCGGTAGTATGGGATTAACATGGTTTATAGTGTATGCAGGGATGTCTATTTTTGTGCACCATACCGCCTATTTTTTCCTAGAAATCTACAGCATGACCTACTTTTTTTCCACACTCCTAAAAGTCCTTTGTAGTGGGCTATTGTCTTTGTTGTTGATGGTGATTGTGGAGTATCTATTTTACACAAAAAGCTATTAGGGGTTTCGGATTTATTGATGTCGGATTTCGGATGTGATGATTTTGGATTAATTATAAATTAAATCCTTGTCAAAGTAGCATAGTGATTACATTCCTACAAAAAGCATATTCTACTACTCTGACAGCTAAAGTAATTATTACAGAAACATCCAAAAGTCTAAAAATCTAAATATCCAAAAATCTAAAAGTCTAAATATCTAGTAAACAATGGAACCGAGT
>JAHDHV010000405.1 GCA_020631155.1 Bacteroidota bacterium
AAAAAGGATGTTTTGTTTTTTGGAAAAGTAAACATTCATCTTTCATAGTAGAGTGTATTTTGTTTTTCCCTAAATTTCTGACACACTCAATAGTAAAAGACTAAACTCCTCATTTCTAATACTTTAGCACAAAATTGTGCACAATTAAATAGTGCTTGGCACTTAAATGGTCTAAATATTCCGTTAATGGTGTAGTTTGATGTATCAACTATCTATTAACTTTTACAAAAATATACAAAAGGTAAACTACCCTCTAAAGTTTGGAAAATAGCTTAATGGTGAAAATACATACACTTTTGGTACAAAAAAATCTCAAAAACCTCAAATCTATTTATTTTTTCGTGAAAAAAAACAGTTTATTATTGGTGAAATGCTGCTGTCTACTTTTATGTTTATTAATGGTAAATGTTGCTATGGCAGGGCAGGAGAGAGGCTTGTTATTAATGGCAACAGCCCAATCAAATGATGGAGTATATACCTTACTCAAACGCTATAAGGTAAATGGGAGTAAATGCAATATAGACTTTTTCTACTCAAAAAATAATCTAAAGAAAAGTGAGCAATTACTAAAAGGAAAAAAATATTTTTTGCCTATTTATGTCTATCAGTATGATTCTAAAAGCATTCGGTCAACTATTGGCATGAGGAGCTGGGCTAAGGCTCGGCGTATTCAAAAATACAATGCCGATATGTATGCAGTTAAATTAAAAACTCGGGATTACCGAAAAAACAATGCCTTATGGGTGCCCTACAATGAAATAGATTGTGCGGTTCAACCTGCTAAGTCTGAAAAACGGATAAGTAAAAACCGCCGATATGATTTGTTTGGCAAAGAAAATGCTTATGTACCATTGGAAAGCTCAGAGTTGAAAAATACCGTTTTTTACATTGTGAGTGGACATGGTGGTTTAGACCCCGGAGCTATAGGAACATACAAGGATAAATACAAATTATGTGAAGATGAATACGCTTACGATATTTCCCTTCGCCTCGCACGCAATTTAATAGCTTATGGTGCAACAACTTATATGATTACTAGAGATGCCAATGATGGAATCCGTTCTGGCGAGTATCTACCTTGTGATCAAGATGAATATTGTTGGAAAAATCGTGTCATGTTTGACAGCCATCGAAAACGTTTGGAACAGCGTTCTAATGCGATTAATCGCTTGTATAAACAGCACAAAAAAGATGGTACAAGACATCAAAGGGCGATTATGTTACACATTGATTCGCGGAGCCAAAGTCAGCGCGCTGACTTGTTTTTTTATTATTTTCCCGGCTCATGGAAGGGGAAAAAATTGGCTAAAACCTTGCGTTCCACAGTAAAAAGTAAATATGCTATTCACCAAAGTAGCAGGGGATATAATGGTTCTGTCAATGCACGAGACTTACATATGCTTCGGGAAACACGACCGCCGAGTGCCTATATTGAATTGGGAAATATTGCCAATAAAAGCGATCAAAAAAGATTTGTGATAGAAAGCAATCGTCAAGTTATCGCAGATTGGTTATTTGAAGGTTTATTAAAAGAATATAGGAGTAGTCGGTAGAGACAATTCGTGTAAAGACAATTCATGGTACAGTAAGGACAACTCATGAATTGTCTCTACTGTGCCATGAATCTAACAATTTGAGGAAAACAAATGATTCAGTCAAAAGAAATTGTGGACTATTACGATCAGTGTGAAAATCACTATCGCACCCATTGGAATTTGGCCGAAAGCCTAGCTATTCACTATGGTTATTGGGATGAAACGACTAAAACCTTTCATGAAGCTTTGACAAAAATCAATGATATTTTGGCAAAAAAGGCAGGAATTACCGCAACTGATAGAGTTTTAGATGCTGGTTGTGGAATTGGGGGGTCTAGTATTTATTTGGCGCAAAATATTGGCTGTCAGTCGGTTGGAATTAGCTTGAGTGAGCGACAAATTGCTTCGGCTCGGCGAATTGCGGCGGAGCGCGGTGTAAGTGAGCATACACATTTTGAGGCGCAAGATTTTACTAAAACCAATTTTAAATCGGAAAGTTTTGATGTGGTTTGGGCGATTGAAAGCGTTTGTCATGCCAATCAAAAAGCAGATTTTCTAGGGGAAGCCTATCGCTTACTCAAACCTAATGGACGACTAATTATAGCAGATTTTTTTAAAACAAAAGCGCATTTTTCCCCAAAAGAAAATAGAATTTTAAGCGAATGGGCAAAAGGCTGGGCTGTTCCTGACTTTGAATCTGTAAGCCATTTCCAAGAATTAATGCAACAGCGACATTTTTCTAAAATTCAAACGCAAAACATCACTCCTCATATTTTGCCATCTGCCAAGCGATTATACATCCGATTTTTTCCGGGATGGGTTTATGCCAAAACCTATCATTATCTATTCAAAACTGCCTCTCTTACTATGGATAATGTTTGGACAGCCTATTGGCAATACAAAGGATTACAAAAAAAATTGTGGGAATACCATATTGTGGAAGCGGTCAAGTAGTTTTTTGGTTGTGGGTTTGGAGTTGTGGATTTTGGTTGTGAGTTTCTTTGACTTCTTTTTTTAAAAAATATCTATTCTCTAATTTCTAACATCAAAAGAGCTAAAAATCCAAAACTAAACCTAGACAAAATTAATTAAACGACATTTGAACTTGCCATAAATATTAATAATTCGTTCCTTATCTCAAGTCTCAAGTCTCAAGTCTCATATCTAATTAGTTAAACCTCCTGTTTTCGCACCACAATAGACACCATAATATAGCTCAACACAATCAAAGCGATGCCCAGACCGCCGAGCAGTATCATCGCTAATGCACCGCCTACCAGAAAAATATACCGCATTTCATTACCCTGCCAGCCCGAATGTTTGAATTTCATAGAAAACATGGGAATATGGGAAACTAATAAGTAGGAAAACAGAGCAGTAATGGCATACAAAAATAAAGGATTGAGGATTAAGCCATCAAAATGGAACTGAGTACTGTGTAACAACAAGACTAATGCCATGATAAACATGGTTGCAGAAGGGGTAGGAAGGCCAATAAAACCGTCATGCTGTCGCTCATCAATATTGAACTTGGCAAGCCGAACAGCAGAAACAATAGTCAATGCGAATGCAGGCAGTAACCATAAAAAATGAGCATTAAAATCATAGGCGCGATAAAGGAGTTGATAAACGGCAATACCCGGTACAACCCCAAAAGTTATCATATCTGCTAATGAATCTAACTGCACGCCCAGAGGTGAGGATACATTGAGCATACGAGCAATAAATCCATCAAAAAAATCGGCAAAGCCTGCTGCAATGACCAAATAAGGAACATAATGAAATTGCTCAGGATCAAAAGCAAAGACAATAGCAATGCACCCCAACAGTAAGTTTGCTAGGGTAAAAATATGTGGAATAGCATCTTTTATTTTTGAAGACATGTTTTTTTAACTTATGCGTTTGACAGAAGAATGGAGGGTATGTTTCAAATACCGATTTTTTCTATCTAATAGTTTGTGCTTATTTTAACAGTTCGTAGATTCGTGATTAGTAGATCAGTGATTTGGGCAAATTGATTGATAGCAATTATTTTTAAGTGAGTTGTGTAACGACAGCTTTAGCTGTTAAAGTTCTTATAAATATTTAATAATCAAAAATTGATAGCTACAAGAAAGTTCAAAAAATAATTTCCAATTTCCAATTTCTAATCTCTAAAAGCTAAATAGCCAAAAGTATAAATAGCTAAAAGGCAATCTAACAACCAAAGTGTTAGGAAGAAAATGAAACATACCGAATGGAGCGCAGTCAGTGAATCTAAAATCTAATTTCTAACCTCTAACTTACGGCAACTTTTTGTCTATTCATTACTTCTTCAATTTCTTCCACTTCAATAGGCACACCATCCATTAAGTCTACCACGCCATTTTCCGTAACCAATAAATCATTTTCAATTCTAATGCCCAAACCTTCTTCTTTAATGTAAATACCGGGTTCACAAGTAAATACCATACCCGCTTTTACAGGCTCATAGCGTAAGCCCACATCATGTACGTCAATTCCCAAAAAGTGAGAAATGCCATGCATCAAATATTTTTTGTACAAAGGTTTTTTAGGGTCTTGATTTGCCACCTCTTTTTTATCTAACAACTGCAATTGTATCAATTCCGCTTCTACAAATTTACCCACTTCTTTAGTATATTCATCAAGCAAAATACCCGGTTTAAGAATGCTTTTGGCAAATTTTAAAGCTCCCAACACCGCATTATAAACCGCTTTTTGACGCTCACTATAACGACCATTCACAGGAATTGTACGCGACAAATCGGCGGCATAATTGGCATATTCCGCCCCAAAATCCATCAGTAAAATATCGCCATCTTTGCAAATTTTATTATTGTCTACATAATGCAAAATGCAAGAATCTTTGCCCGATGCAATAATAGAACCGTAGGCAGGACCAGTAGCGCGATTGCGGAGGTATTCATGCATAATTTCTGCCTCAATTTCGTATTCAGCAACCCCGGGTTTAACAAATTTTAACACTCGGTCAAAGGCTTTTCCAGTAATACCAACAGCCTGACGCATTAATTGTATTTCTATGTCCGATTTAATAGCACGAAGGCGATGCATAATCGGCGCGGAACGGTGATATTCATGTAGTGGAAAATTTTCACGCATTTCTCTAGCAAAGCGCAAATCCTTGTCTATCACATCTGTATGCATTCGGTTATGCTCATTCAAATTCAAATAGCAGTTGTCAAAACGATGCATAAAACTGGGCAACATATCATTAAATTGACTGCTCCAATAAATAGTTTGGATACCAGAGCTTTGCCTTGCTTCGTCTTTTGTATATTTGTGCCCGATCCAAGTAGCAATGACTTCATTGGATTGTGTAATAAATAGGATTTCGCGCATCTCCTCATTTGGGTGATCGGGCATTAAAATTAAGGTCGTATTTTCCTGATCAATCCCTGTTAGATAAAATAAATCGGGGTTTTGGCGAAAGGGAAAATGCCCGTCAGCACTTCGAGGCATTTCATCATTAGAATTAAAAATAGCGATGGAATTTGCCTTTAATTGCGCTGTAAATCGTTTTCTATTTTCTACAAATAATTGACTATCAATAGCTTTATATTTCATAGTGGCTACTCAATTAGTTAAATTTGAATGGATAGACCTATGGTGAGGCAAGTTTTTTTTGTAAAAAGCCATCAACCATTAAATAGTTTACTACTAAACTGTAAATTTAGCTACAATGTTACTATTTTTTTGCCTGCTATCCAAATCAAAGCATAAAGCAACTAAAGTCTAGGTCATTAAGCGATATGTTGCGCGCAGGCAATAGTGACCGCACTTACTTTGGTATTGGGCAAGGCTAAGATTTCGGTAGCACAAGCTTCAATAGTTGCGCCTGTTGTAATTACATCATCTACTAAAAGAATGTGTTTGCTGTGTAATTGTTCAGTGTGTTGGATGGCAAAAATGCTGTCTACATTTTTCCAACGATTATAGCGCGTTTTTCGGGTCTGGGTATCGCTAAAAACGCTGCGTTTAATCGCTTCGGGAGACCAATTGATGCCCATTGTTTCCGACAAGCCTTCGGCAAATAAATCACTTTGATTGTAGCCGCGTTTTTGCTGCTTTTTGGGGTGTAAAGGAATCGGAAT
>JAHDHV010000406.1:0-4225 GCA_020631155.1 Bacteroidota bacterium
GGAAATATGACATTTAAAACGCTAATAATTTAGAAAAGGGAATATCAAAATGATCGCTTTGGCTTGTTTGTGCTCTTGCAAAGTCAGGGTTTTGAAAAAAAAGGCAAGGAATTCTAAGTGGAGATTTTAACATAAAGGGATTCATCATTATTTCAGTAACAACAGGAAACTGAACGCTACAGTCAAATTCCAAAAAATCTCGGCAAATTTTATAATCACGCTGGTTTTTATTTTTCTCATACTGATGATAAATGTCTAGGTTATTTTTAAAATCATTATCATTAAAGCAAAAAACACCAACAGGCTTTAATTCCACTCCTTTTAAACGTGTAAAGTCCTCATTAACAGCTAAAAAGAGTGATAACTGTACCAAAGAACTAGCACATTTTTTTTTAAATTCTCTTAAATATTTATCCGTAGTTCTTGGCTTTAGCTCTATCATAAAAGCATATAAATAGGCTTCTTTCAAATACAAAACAGTCTTTTCTACAGTTTTATTTTCATTTCGCAAACCTGCTATACCACTGATTTCTGATTGTACAAGCCACAGGTTGTTACGATTAGGCAGTTCCGTAATTCGCACTTCTTCTAAGGGTGTTTTGGATTTTAATGTTGTTTTCGCATTTTCCTTAATTTTTATATCGTTTTCGAATTTCTTATTAATCACTTCTTCATCTTCTAATCCCTCTTTGAATAATGCTCTAAGTTGCTCTAGGAGTAGCCTCATGATTGTTTAGCCTTTTTTAATATTTCTGATAAATAGTCGCCTAACTCATAGGATGCATTTAACACTGTGTCCGTTGTTCTCTTGAAATTGTGAAAGATAGTTCCATATTCTCCAACAGTATATTCAATTATTCGGCTGCCATTAAAAAAGTAAATACCTATATCCTCTTGCGTCAAAGGTAGGTTGGCAATGCCTAATTCCGCAGCTTTTTGTTCAATCACATCCTCACTTAAATGCTCGGCTAAAGAGCCTAAAATAAGGTAATTGTTAATCGCTTCGGTTAACAAAGGGCTATGTGTACTGATTAATACGCGATTGAATTTATCTTTTTCTTGGGCAAATTCTATTAAAGTATCCAAAAGTTCCAGTTGACTTTTTGGATGTAGGTTTTGCTCTGGCTCATCAATAAATAAGAAATTTCTTTTTTCACTGACCCAATATTTAAAATATAAATAAAGTGTAGCCAACTGATTAACAGAAGCGGAACTTAGATACATATCCAACTCTTTGCCATCCTTCGTTTTCAGAAAAAACTCTACAGGTGCAATGCCTTCGGAACTTTTTAAAATAATATCCCCCCCTAACAATTCTCGCAAAACATATAATTGTCCTGAATATATTTTTTTTATTTGAACATTTCTTGTATTAAATTTATAAATCATTTCTGTTAAAATATCCATTGGCAGGGTGTAAGGTTGCTTGGCGAGCTGTCGAATTTGAGTCATGTCTTCGGAACTAAGTGTTCCGCCATTTTTAACAATGTTATCAATTTCGCTTTTTTCTTCTTTAGCACTGCTATAGATGTATTTGTAATACGCTGGATAAAAAGAGCGATTTGAGGGAAGGAAAAAGGTATCGTAATTGGTTTTGTGTAAGGTATTAAAAACGATTTCTGTGCAACGGTCTTGTAGTTTATTTGCCAAAAAACCAATTTCTATACCCCATGCTGACTGGTAGCTTTCATCATTAAACTCATCTTCATTAGTATTTTGTATGTTTATAAATTTTGAATTATTTTTTTTCTCAAATAAAAAATTATATCGTTGACCTTGTTTTGACAAGCCTGTATAAGCAATGTATGAATTTGCTTCAAATTCTTCCATAAAGCTATTTTTAGAAGGCTTAAAAGACAACTCACTATCCACAAAAAAGTCTTTACTAACATTAAATATCTTTGATAAATTACCTTTTTTTAAGCTTTCCAAATAAGCTTCCATTATATTTTGAATAATATTTTCATTAATTCCTACGTTCTGCTTTTCTGCACTATCCTCAATATCCATATTTACAGAAATCGTTACAGGAAAAGGCTTTCTAAAAATAGCCCACAATAGTTGTGACATATAGGTTTTACCACTATTATTATAACCTACAAAAATGTATAGCTTTTTAGTGAGGTCAATTTCTCCTTCTACAATTGGTCCGAAATTTTTAACTACTAGTTTCATGATTTTTGATTCAGAAAGTAAGTAATGAGACATAAGATGTGAGATTTGAGATAAATAACTCATCATCAAAAACCCACAACATTTTAAAAAACAAAAATAAACATTCTTTGGTTGTCGAACTAATTTACAGCGTTTTATTCAATTTTTAGATTCGTCTAAAAATAAATTTTGATTAGCCTATACTTTTTTTTAAATTTGCCTTAAAATACCTAAAAAGCAACGCACAAATATAGATATGGGAGCAATAAAAACATTTTCAAAATTGGCTATTGTATTGATGGCATCATTGGTGCTGATGCATTTCTCCGCTTGCCAAAGTGATTCATCATCAACGACTAAGGGAGATGGAAAATTACAAATTGTAGCTACCACAGGCATGATAAAGGACGCAGTGGATAATGTGGTAAAGGATAAGGCAAGCGTCACTGCTTTGATGGGTACGGGCGTGGATCCACACTATTATAAGGCAACTCAAAATGATTTAACGAAGCTAACGGATGCGGATGTGGTGTTTTACAATGGCTTGTTTTTGGAAGGGAAAATGGGGGAAATATTGGAAAAAATGGGACGCAAAAAGCCCGTTCTCGCTGTTTCTGATGATATTGACCGTAGCAGATTACGTACCTTAATAGAGGATGAAAAATCGGACGAAGAAGCGGCTGGAAAATACGATCCGCATATTTGGTTTGATGTGGAATTGTGGATGGAAACAGTGAAATACATTAGCCAAAAATTGCAGGAGCAAGATAAAAAAAATGCGGAGTTTTATAAAAAAAATGGCGATTCTTACCTTCAAGAGTTGAGCAACTTACACAATTCCATCAAAACGCAAATCGGCAATATTCCAGACGGACAGCGCACCCTGATTACCTCTCACGATGCCTTTGGCTATTTCGGGCAGGCTTATGATATTGAAGTGCGTGGCTTGCAGGGTATTTCTACGGTCACCGAATTTGGGCTTAAAGACATCAGCAATATGGTGAATACTCTTGTGAAGGACGGCATTAAGGCAGTGTTTGTGGAAAGTGCGGTTTCATCCAAACCATTGGAAGCGGTGGTTGAGGGTTGTAAAAAACGGAATCACGAAATCAAAATCGGCGGTTCTCTTTTCGCTGATGCAATGGGCGCAGACGGCACCCCCGAAGGCACCTACATCGGTATGATTCAGTCGAATGTTAACACCATTACGGAGGCACTGAAGTAATATGGCGATCCGTCAATGTGTAGAGACAAGGCACGCCCTGTCTCCACGAACAACAAACAAAATACCCAAACAAATGATAGTTCAAGCGGAACATCCTATTGTAGAAGTACACGATTTAACGGTCAGTTATAACCGTAAGCCTGCGCTTTGGGATGTGGATTTTGCGATTCCAAAAGGCAAATTGGTGGGAATTATTGGGCCGAATGGGGCGGGTAAATCCACTTTGATTAAGGGAATTATGAATCTTGTTCCATTGAGTAGTGGCTATGTGAAATTGTTTGGGCAGGATTTGGCGCAAGTTCACGAAAGAGTGAGTTATGTGCCTCAACGCGAATCGGTGGATTGGGATTTTCCTGCGAGTGTGTTGGATGTAGTTCTGATGGGCAGGTATGGCAAGCGCGGTTTGTTTCGCTGGCTGACCAAAACAGACCGTCAAATTGCGCTGGATAGCTTGAAAAAGGTAGGAATGGAGGCTTTTGCCAAACGTCAAATCGCGCAACTGTCTGGCGGTCAGCAGCAACGGGTATTCCTTGCGCGTTCCCTCGCACAACAGGCGGAACTTTACCTAATGGACGAGCCTTTTGCTGGCATTGATGCGACTACGGAAAGTGCTATCCTTGAATTGCTTACAGATATGAGAAGTTCGGGTAAAACAATTCTGGTGGTGCATCACGATTTACAATCTGCTTATAAATATTTTGACTGGATTATTTTGTTAAATACTGGTCTCATTGCTGCTGGCCCGAAGGAAAAGGTGTTTACCCAAGAATTGCTACAAGAAACCTATGGCGGCAAATTAACCCTCCTCTCCGAAATCGGCGATCTATTGCGAAAACAGGATTTTCC
>JAHDHV010000406.1:4325-5636 GCA_020631155.1 Bacteroidota bacterium
GATCCGAATGTGCGCTTTGTGGTGATTGGGATGGTGCTGTTGGGGATTAGTTCGGGGCTGGTTGGTGCGTTTACCTTGCTTCGGAAACGCGCACTGGTTGGCGATGCGATAGCTCATTCCGTTTTGCCCGGTGTCTGCTTGGCGTTTATTTTATTCGATTCCAAAAATCCCTTAATTTTGCTCATGGGTGCTTGTTTTACAGGCTGGTTGTCGCTGGTTGTGATTGACTGGGTAACGAATAATTCGCGCATTAAATCGGATGCTGCCATTGGCTTAACGCTGTCCGTATTTTTCGGCTTGGGTATCCTTTTATTAACGTCTATTCAACAGTCGGGCAATGCTTCGCAATCGGGTTTGGATAAGTTTTTATTTGGTAAAGCAGCCTCTATGATCGGTAGCGATGTTTGGGTGTTTGGAACGCTGAGTGTGGTGTTAATTGCTGTGGTCATTGCCTTCTTCAAAGAATTTTCCCTCCTCTCCTTTGATCCTGATTTTGCTCAAGTACTTGGTTTGCCTGTGCGATGGCTCGAAATCGCTTTGGCAACCATCACCGTTTTGGCGGTAGCCGTTGGTATTCAGGCGGTTGGCGTGGTATTGATGGCTTCAATGTTGATTGCGCCTGCTGCCGCCGCTCGCTACTGGACGGATGATTTGAGGGTGATGTTGTTGTTATCAGCTCTTTTTGGTGCTTTGTCAGGAGTTACAGGTGCTTACATATCGTATTTAGCTCCAGCTATGCCAACGGGTCCTTGGGTAGTTGTGGCTTTATCCATGATTGCTTTTGTCTCTTTATTCATTGCTCCGAGACGAGGACTTTGGGCGCGCTATCGTTTGGCTCGTTCTAACAAAAGAAAGATGTTGGAAGAAAATATTTTGAAACTTTTTTTTCAATTAGGAGAAAATAAACATAATCAAAAGGAGCAGTTATCTCAGCATTTTTTTACTAAACGCTCTATTATTGATTTGCAAAATAAGCGATATTTTAAAGAAGAAGTTTTGCAAAAAGGGCTTAAAAGATTGGTTGCTAAAGACCTGCTAATCAAGTATAAAGATAAAACTTGGCAATTGACGGAAGCGGGCAAAAAGGAAGGGCAGCGATTGGTGCGGATTCATCGCTTGTGGGAGGTTTACTTAACCAAATACCTCCGCATTGCGCCCGATCATGTTCACGATGATGCCGAAGCAATTGAACACATTATTACTCCTGAATTAGAAAAAACGCTGCAACAATTGTTAGACTATCCTGACAAAGACCCTCATAATAGCGCAATTCCTTATGGTAGTTAGGCGTTAGTGTAGTGATTCGTGGAT
>JAHDHV010000407.1 GCA_020631155.1 Bacteroidota bacterium
CGTATTCACTCATTAGTATTGGCACCCAACACTATGGATATTGATACATTTGTGATGGGAGAAACAAGTATTTTTGATATTCACCAACAATTGCAACAGGGGAGTGGCTTTATCTGTGGAGCTTTATGGCTTAGAGGAGCTAAATTTAATGTAGAGGCTTGTGATGCCGAAAATCCTTGCCAACCTCAGATTCAACGCGCCTGTGTGCAAAAAGGTGACCGTACAAAAATTTGCCCTCGCTTTTGCTTGGAAAATGACTATTGGATAGAATCTATAGACATACGCTCTAATAATGAAGCTAAAATATTACAAGAAACCTGTATTCGATACATTGCAACAGATAAAAAGTTTTTAGGGGTAGACCAACTGTTGATAAAAGCATGTGATAAGGAAGGAAATTGTGAAACCGCCTATATTGAAGTCTCTGTTTCCGAAACAGGAGATTGTGATAATGATGCGCCCATTGCTTTAAGCGATGAGCGTACCACTAGTAAAAATACTGCTATTACCATTGATGTATTAACCAACGACAGCGATCCCAATGGCGATCCTTTTAGTATTACTGCCTATAATAAAACGTCTGCTTATAATGGTAAAATTACTAAATCGGGAGATGAACTAATTTACACACCCAAAAATGGTTTTATAGGTATGGATGATTTTACCTATCAAATTTGTGATGCCTTTGATGCCTGTGTGACAGCGCAAGTATGGATCAATGTGGAAGATGGACCTTGTGATAATACCATTACTACCTGCACCGAATTGCAAAAGGGTATCAGAGTATGTCCTAATTTCTGTACATTATCCGACAATTATGCCATTAAAAATGTGCACACCAACTTTAAAAGTAGCATACAAATTATCAATAATGAGCAATGCATACGCTATACACCTTTATATGGCTTTAAAGGAGCAGAAGTTATTACCGTAGAAGCCTGTGATAGTGACAATAATTGTGAAACAGCACGGATTAATATGATGGTGAGTAAAGATTGTGATAAGAACAGTGGAAAAATGGCTAATAAAATAGAATTACCTGTTAATCAAGTACTTGAGTTGAATAATATTTACCCAAATCCTGCAAATAAGTTCGTACAATTGTCTTTTTCAACAGCAAATAACAAGGTACAACTACAGATTTTCAATGTCTCAGGCCAATTGATAGATAGTCAAGTGTTAAAAACGCAATTGGGATACAATACACACCAATGGAATGTAGAAAATTATCCAGAAGGTATGTATTTCTTGCGTTTAACCACAGGGCAACTAACAATGAGTGGTCGTTTTGTTAAACAACAGTAAGAAAAAGCGCGCTTTAATCCTGCAAAATCCTCTCGCAAGTATTTTTTGTGAGGGGATTTTTTTTTAAATACAAGTGTGAGTAAATAAATATGATTTGTGAATGTTGTTTTTTAATTTTTTGATAATGAATGTGTTATATTGTGTTTTGTGTCTTATTTTTTATTGTGAAATGGTTAAAATACTATAGTAAGCTACAAATTCATTAAATATCTGATGGGTCACAATAAAGTAATTGTTCTGGCATAATTTTTGTCTATAATAAGACACCTATTGAAAGGTAAACTACTCAATTAATCATTCATTTTTTTAAACAATTAAAATATTACAAAAGTCATTTACATGAAATAACATAGTCAAGCTTTTAGATTCTATTTTTAAATATTGTCAAATTAGCTTAACTTTGTAAATAAATATATTCAACTGATTTCGTTCAGTTCAGTGTTATAAAAGTCGGGATTACTAACTATTAAATGACAAAAAATCAACACCCATTTTTTGTCACTCTACTACAACACCTCTCTTTTCAAACTCCTTTTTAATCAATCCCTTCTTCTTAAAATACATAGTTACTTATTGGAAATTCAGTAAAGTTCTGCAAAGGTTGTATGTTCATACAAACTATCACTCACTATCTTTACATCAACCTCATTAGAATTATACTGAATTAAAGAAGGCTTCATAGCTATAGAATAATAGCTTTGATGTTGCTAGAGCTATGCTATAATCTATAAAATCTCTCATTCTTAGATATATTGTTTCCTTTAACTTAAAAAAAGGAATAGGGATTCTTATGCCTAAGAGATTTTGTTTTTTTTTATTCTAAAATATACATTTTCTGCCAAATTATCACTAAAGTAAAAGTTGAGATACCAATAATGAGTGTTATAATAAAGACAAAAGAATATTGAGTATTGTATAAGTATTTGATAATGAGAAGTATACTCTGTAATTTACATCTAATATCTAATATCTAATATCTAATATCTAATATCTCACGTCTAATGTCTAATGTCTCATATCTCATATCTCACGTCTCATCAATTACTTACTTCACTGCTTATAGGTATATCCATACCACTAGCATCTATTAACATAGATAGGGAAAAGTGTGTTTTTTGCTGAAAAGTTACACACGCTACTACAGATGCTTCAATCATTAAAATATACATACTGATAAAATATTAATATCTATTTAAGTAAAAAGTACTTTGTATTGTATTAACCTTTTTTAACTCATAAGTTATTTATCTTCCAAAAACACTATGAGTACCCCTTACTAAAAACAATTTACAATGAAACAACATTATCAATGGTTATGGCTTTTAGTAGTTGGTGTACTACTGTCTGGAACTGTAGAAGCACAAGTTTCAGGTACAGTATATAATGACTACAACAACAACGGTCAACAGGGAGCCGCCGATAACGGTGTCTCTAATATTTCCGTTATTGCCGCCTACGAAGACGGCACAACAACAGTCGTCACTACGGATGCAAGCGGTAATTATACCGTACCTGCTTGTCCTAGTGGGGCAACTGTTAGAATAACAGTAGATACCGAAACCTTCAATAGTGCAACGCCAACAACGGCGGACAATATCTACCCCGTTGCAGGTTCAGGCGCAGGTGGTACCTGTGTCTTATTTGTGCCCTGCGATGCTACAGGTGTAGATTTTGCGGTTAACAATCCCGCCGATTTTTGCGATGACGATCCAAGAATAGCAGTTCCTTGTTATGTGAATGGTGACCCATTGGCAGGCGGTAACGCAGGCGAACCCGATGCATTTTTATCTTTTAACTATAGCACTCGCGGCGACGGTGCCAACTACGGTACCGACCCAATTTCGGCAGGTAGTGGCGGTTTTGCCAATCCTTTAGCCAATGCAGCAGCCGTAGGTGCGGTATGGGGCGTTGCTTGGGATGCTCGCTCTCAAACAATTTTCACCTCCGCAGTATTGAAGCGTCACTCAGGTACTAGCACACTAGGTCTAGGCGGTATCTATGCAGTGAGTCCTGCTGGTGGTGCTACTGCATTTTTTGATGCAGGCACTTGTGGAGATGTAGGTACAATTGATCGTTCTACGCTTTCTGCTGAAAAAGAAGTGGAAAGTGATGATTTAGATGCTTTTGCCAATATTGGTAAAGCAGGTCTTGGCGACTTGGATATTTCGAGCGATGGAACAGCACTTTGGACAGTAAATTTGAATACTAAAGAATTAATTCAAGTAAACATTCGCGCCAACTCAACGGCAGCAGTGTCACCTAGTTGCGGTGGAAGCTTTGCCATTCCACAACCTTGCGGTGCGGAAACTCGCCCTTGGGCAGTGAAATACTATCATGGAAAAGTATATGTAGGTTTAGTTTGCTCTGGTGAAAACGGTGGTGCTTTAACGGCTTCCGTATATGAGTTTGACCCTGCAACTGGCCAATTTGCTAACGCTCCAGTTATTGATAATTATGCTTTAAACTACGATAAAGGTTGTGCAACTTTAACAACAGCTTGTACATGGAATCCGTGGTCAGATAACTTTGATGATGCAGTTCAAACATTTAACAACGCACAAAACCCAAATGCAGATGAATATGCAAATCCACAGCCGATGTTAACCGACATCGAATTTGATGTTGATGGTTCTATCATTTTAGGCTTTGGCGATCGTTGGGGTTTCCAAACAGGTACACAAAATAACTTAAACTTTAGTACTGGTACTATCTTAGGTAGTGGTAATAATGGCGGTGATATTCGCTATTTCTACAATGATAATGGTACTTATGTTGCTGAACAAGGCGGTAATCTTGTAGATGCTGCTGGAAATACAGTACGCTCTGGTTGTTCTACAGGTGGTAATAATGGTACAGAGTTCTACTGCGGCGATCTTTGGCAAGGTAGTAATGCTAATTTCCACTTTGAAACAGCTTTAGGTGGTTTGGCAGTATTACCCGGTTCTGGTCAAGTAGTTACCAGCGCATTTGACCCAACAACAGAGGCATTTGCAGGTGGTGTAAAATACTTATCCAATGTAGATGGTAGCGATCAAGGTGGCTACTCAGTATATTACAATGCAAATTCTCCAGAAGAAGGTTTTGGTAAAGCCACAGGTATTGGTGATGTTGAATTATTGTGCAGTTTGCCTTCTATTGAAATTGGTAACTTGATTTTCTTAGATGAAAATAGAAATGGTATTCAAGATGCAGGTGAAGGGGGTATTGAAGGTGTATTAGTACAATTACGTAAAGATGGTGAAAATGTTGGTTCAACTACTACAGATGCTAATGGTAATTACTATTTCAATGCTTCTAATGTAAATGGTGGTTTATTGCCAAGTATGGATTACCAAATCCGAATCCCTGCTGCTCAACTAAATGAAGGCGCGCCTTTAGCGGGCTTATCAACTACAGTCGTAAATGCAGGTCAAGATGATAAAGTAGATTCTGATGGTGTGCAAAGTGGTGCAGGCCGAGTGACCATTAACTTAACAACAGGCGATTATGGTCAAAATAACTATACTTATGATATTGGTTTTGCCATTGCTTTTGCCAGCTTAGGAAATATGGTTTTCAATGACTTGAACCAAGATGGCATTATGGATGCAGGCGAACCGGGTGTAGCAGGTGTAACAGTTATCTTAACAGACGGTGACGGCAATCCAGTAGCTGGACAAGGTAACTTAACAACTGATAATGATGGAAAATATACATTCGTAGGCTTAGAGCCGGGCGACTATAAAGTAACTTTCGATGATTTACCAGCAGATTTTATTTTCACACAAGCCGATCAAGGTGGTGATGATGCCCTAGATTCTGATGCAGATATTGTAACGGGCATGTCTCCTGTAGTTACTTTAGCACCCGGCGAAAACAATGAAACAATAGACGCTGGTATTTATTTACCATTATCCAGTTTAGGAAATATGGTATTTGAAGATTTAGATAGAGATGGCATCATGGATGATGGTGAACCAGGGGTAGCAGGCGTTACCGTTAGCTTAACAGACGGTGCAGGCAATCCAGTAGCAGGTCAACCAGATGTAACAACTGGTGCTGATGGTAAATATTCTTTTACAGGATTAACACCCGGTACTTATGTTGTAACTTTCAGCAATCTTCCTGCTGGCTTTACATTCACTACCCCCGATCAAGGCGGTGATGATGCAAATGATAGTGATGCAGACCCAGATACAGGTAGCACCCCTCCTGTAACCTTAGCTCCGGGCGAAGACAATCCTACTTTAGATGCAGGTATTGTAGCTCCTTTAGGCAGCATCGGCGACACTGTATTTTCTGATACAGATGGCGATGGCATCCAAGACCCGAATGAGCCGGGTATT
>JAHDHV010000408.1 GCA_020631155.1 Bacteroidota bacterium
TTTCATAGTAGCGTGTATTTTGTTTTTCCCTAAATTTCTGACACACTCAAATCAAGTCAGGCTCTTATGCTCATTTTTTCTTTTGTTTATCCTCATCAGGAGTAAAAATTAAGTTGATAGCATCGCAACTAGACATATTAGAACTTAAATTAAAAGTACGTTCTTGGTCGCCATCAAAAATGGTGACTGCTGCGGTATTTGGCGGTCGAGAGCCTTCGTTATGTGCATATAAAATAAGATAGTTTTTATTATCTTTGTTAATGGTAATGTTTATTTCCTGCTCGTCTTTTGTCAATGGATGATTTTTTAACACCCATTTTCCATTTAGAGATAAAGATAAAACATCACCATCCTCATATTGTGTATCCCAAACTTTCAGTAAAATTTGATTGCTTTTTAGATAGGTTTTTTTGCCTGTTTTCACCCTTCTATTATCTATAAAGGCTGGTATTTGATCGTTTTTATATTTGATTTGAGGCGGTTGTTGCAATACCTTTGGCAAATTAATATTGGGTTGCTTTGGCTTAGGGGAAGGACTGTTTAACCGCTTTCTAGGCCGCGGCTTTTGAGGGGATTGTTGCTTTTTAACTTTCGGTTTAGCTTTCGATTTTGGAGTAGGTTTTGGCTTTGGTTTAGGGCTAACTTTAGGCGCGGGCTTAGGGGCAGGTTTTGGTGTAAAATGTTCTTCCCAATTAATTTTTTGCTTTTTAGGGGTAGGCTTAGGTTTAGGAAGAGCAACTGTTTTAACGGGCGGCTTACTTTGCGGAGTTGCAATTTTAGGAGTAGGCGTAGTCGGTTGAATAGGATTGCCTAGCAATTTTAGTGGAGCAGGTTTTTCCGATTTTTTAGGAGGCACGTCATCCTTAACCAATTGCGTTTTTTGCTTAGGCTCATCCCTATTTTTTAATTTGGGTTCTTTGGGTGCTGCAATTTCGTTCTTAGGTGTTTCTTTTGTTGGCGTAGTAGGTGTTGGTGTAACTAAGCGCGTTTTTGATTTAGGTTCATCTTTATTTTTCAATTTAGGATTGGGAATTGCCAATTGCGTTTTTTGTTTAGGCTCATCTTTATTTTTTAACTTAGGAGAGGGGACACTCAATTCTTGTTTATTTTCCTTTTTTTGTTCTTGTTTACTTTTATCTTCATTTTTTTTCTCTGAATCATTTTTCATAAGCTGAGGCACATCAGCTGCTTTGATAATAGGTTTGGGTTTAGGCACATTGGCAAGTGCTACTACTTCAGTTGGTTTTTTTTGTGGCGGTTTATGATAGGCTTTAGAAATCCAAGGCTTTGGAGGCATAGCACGAGCAGCAGTTCTTACTATGGGTAGTCTATTATTAGAACTAGGCGTTGTTGATAGGTTAACCGTTTTCATTGTGTTGGTCATGCGCTGTTCGGCGGGAGTTACTTTAGGAAGGCGAGAGCGTGCCTCAGAAATAACATCCCTCATTTTCAATTGCTCCAAAAAATCACCATTACTTTTGCCCTCATGCACCACAAGGCCTTTATGGTCAATGGCTACAGTGTAGGGAAGCACATCACCTTTAGCCTTCATAATTTTTAGAAAAGCATCATCAGGGTCTACCAGCACATCAAATTTCCAGCCTCTTTTGTTCATATAGTCGCGTACATCTTCCGCATTTTTTTGATCATAAAGGCTCACGCTAACTATCTCAATATCTAGTTCATCAGCCCATCTTCTTGCTAAAGTTGCCGTATTTTCCAAATCTTGTTGGCAATCTAAAGTCCAAACTGACCAAAACTTGAAGATGGTAACCTTTCCATTGTTGCCATATTTTTGAGCAACATTTAACAATTCCCCATCTATATTTCGCAACATAACGCTAGGCAAACGCTTTTTGTCCAGCCATTCTTGTGCAAAAGAAGGTTGAAATAACAACATCATTAGGAATATAAATAGGCTGCTAAATCGAAGTAATTGTTTTGACATATTATTTGATTTTATTGAATATAGATAAAATTATTTAGCAAATATAGCAGGAACAAGTCTATTCATTAATGCTTGCTCTTAGACAAGAAAGGCACTACAAATGAATACAATTAAGTAAGTAGTTAGACAAAATTAATGGTACATCAGTAAGAGACTAAACTACTCATAGTTAATACTTTAGAACAAAAGTAATGCACAATTAAATAGTGCTTGGCACTTAACTAGACAAAATTAAACAACTATTGGATTTGTTATAGGTCATTAATAGTGAGTTGATTATCTCACATCTCCTGTCGTCTAAGTAGTTAGTCAACGTTAAAATGACGGGTTGATGTTGAGTGATTTTTGTTCCCTAGCAAGGCGCAAAACGTAGGCATAGCCAAAGCTACGGCGAGGCTTTGTAACACAGCTAGGGAGCAAAAAACGCCAAAAGTAATCGTCAATTTTATCTTGACTGACTACTAAGTACTTAATGTATTAAAAACATGGGAAGGTTTTCAAAAGGTTTTTACAGCTTTAAGTAACTAGACAAAATTAAACAACTATTGAATTTGTCATAAATCATTAATAGTGAGTTAATTATCTCACGTCTCAAATCTTATGTCTAAGTACTTACTTATTAATTTTACAACAATAAGTTGAACCATATTTTGAGTAGGTTATTTGAAAGGTCAAACCTACAGCAATTTTTGGAAAATAACAATGCAAAATGTATCAATTGATGGGTTGGATAGATGCTTTTTTATTACAAATAAATATAATGAATTTTGCTTGTAAGCAGATAGATTTTGGACTAAAAAATGCATAAATTTGACATAAATCAGACGATTCGTTAGGAAAAGCGATTGACCATGGAAATCATCCTGATGGTACTGAAGTGCAAATTGACCTGAGTGTGTCAAGAAAAAAGTAAAGGTTCTCTTTTCATTTGGATATCATTTTGTTATTCCCTAAATCCTTGACACACTCAATTGACCTATATGCATGTGCTTAGTAAAATGAAATATATTGGTCATATCTCATTATTAAGATACAAAATCAGTGGCTATAATTTTGTAATAGAAAAGTCAGCAAGCTTAGAATAGGAATAAAAATTGTGGAAAAAAAGCGTATTGCTAGAATCTTTTTGTCTCATTTTAATTTTGTAGATGTGCAAAAGTAGTGATGTGTCAAGCATTGTATAAAACGCTTATTATAAAGGCTTTATGATATTTCTGTGAATACCTTATTGCTATTGGATACAGCACTTTAAACCACCATTATACATTTTTCCTACCACTAAACGCATTACTTATTGTAGATTCAATAACTATCTAATAATAAGCAAGCAATGTATTTACACATATTTTTTTTGTTTCTGTAAAAAACAAGAAAGATCAACAAACAAAAAATAAGTTGAAACTGTTAAACCCAAAGTCATATTGTGAATATGATAAGTGTTTAATGTAAAGTTTTTAGTAATTCATTAAACAATACTTTATCTATGATTTACTAGGCTTTATTAAGCTATTAGATAGTTAATTTTGAGCCTATTGATTATTTGGTAAAAATGGATGCAGTAAAACTCCACAATAGAGAGCTATTAAGTTAGTGAAAAGAAAATTTGTTTGTCTGTGCACTCAGATGTTTACAAAAAAACTTTATAAGAAACTGCTCTTTTGTTGCTATTTAGTCAAATTTTTGTCATCTTTCAAGGCTTCTAATCAGATAGACAGTTATACAAAAAAACAATGCAATGTGACTTGCACTTGAAAGCTAGTCAAGAAATACAAAACTGACACTTATTTTAGCTTAATATAGTCACTTTTTTGAATATAGACAAGCTGTTGTTAATCAATAGGAAATAAGTTGCCTTAATGCTTGTGTGATTTTTGTTTATTTTTTTATTAAGATAAATAAGGTATATTCAAAACTAAGTAATGCGGAAATAGTAAATTGAATGGTGGAGGTTTTTTTGCTCAATTTGTTATTGTAAGTACCTAGACATAAGATTTAAGACGTGAGATAATTAACTCACTATTAACAATTTATGAGAAATCCAATGATTGTTTAATTTTGTCTAGTTACTTAAAATCACTAATGTATGCATTGAAATACTTTAAGTAAAACAATTTAATTGAGTGTCAAGCACTAATTAATTGTGCACAATTTTGTTCTAAAATATTGACTTTCATTGTTTTAATCAAACAAAGAGTCCCGTTTAATTATTAAGCACTTAGGCAGTAGACTTAAAGATAATCAATTTAGTATTAATAATTTATGTTAAGTCCAATTACTGTTTTATTTTATCTAATTACCCAACTAACCTCAAATCTACTCATTATTGGTCAACAAATCATGAATCAACTAACACAACTCAAACCTTACTCTATGCAAAAAATAGGTATTTAGCAATATCAATATTGGTCATTTTAATTTGCCCACCATTTTACTAATCATTTATGTTTATTATTTTTTACGCTTAAAATTAAATAGTATATGCTGTCTCTAACAAGCGATAAACAGCGTTACACTTTCAGATATATTTTGGCATTAGGAGTGATTGCTTTTCTTTGTCTTATTTCATTATTGGTAATGAATACGGCTATTGAAAAAGCAGAGAGAGATGCGCCTGATGTGAAAATGAGTGCCGAACAACAAATGCTTTCTCAGAGAGTTGCTTTTTTGGCGCATACTTTCTATACAATGGAAAAAGACCCTATAATACGTAAAACTAGAAAAGCGGAGATAGATACCATCAAAAAGCGTGTTTTTGGGGAAATTAGAAGAATGAAGAAGAATCATAAAATACTGATTAGTGGAAGTGAAGAACGCTGGGGGAATTTCTTCCCTGTTGGAAATAGTCAAACACTACGAAAACTGTATTATGAGGTAGATACAGCTTGCATTGATTACAAATTGACTACTTTTTTTAAAGAAGTAGTACAGTTGTTAAATAAACCATTAGAAGTGCAAGAGCGCAAACAAAAACAGGAACAGTTAGCTATTTATAAAAATTTTTCGGGCAAAAAAAAGAAAACAGCAGAACAGCACTTTAACGACCTTAGTATGATGGCTAGTGTAGAACTCTATGACGCGCTTGGAGTTTTGGTTACGTATTATGAAAAGGAAAGCGAAAAACGAATTGCTCGACTAAGGGCTATGGTTTTTGGGCTGATGGGTTTGATATTATTGACATTGATACTGGTTGCGCTGCTCTTATTTCGCCCAATGGTAGATAAAATCATTCGCGATAGAAACGAATTGATTAATTCTCAACGCAAAATGACCTCTATTCTAAAAACAGTAGGAGAAGGCATTTTGAGTTTGAATGCTCAAAACCAAATTGTTACGGCCAATCAAGAGGTAGAGAATATTTGGGGGTACTCGGAAGCGGAATTATTAAAACAGCCTTTTCATAGCCTTACTTCGGATAATTGCCGAGAATTGCATCCTTCTTTGTGGTTTCGCTATCGAGATGACGGCATTAAAGGTTTGACCAATGAGTTGATAGAGTTGGAAGGCAAGCGAAAAGATGGCAGCACATTTCCATTAGAAATTAAAATAACGGAAACTTTGGTGGATGACGAGGTGCTATTTATTGCAGCAGCAAGCGATGTGACAGAGCGTAAAAAAGCGGAACAGGCTTTGTTAGATGCTAAACGCAACTTAGAAAAACGAGTGAAGGAACGCA
>JAHDHV010000020.1:0-8851 GCA_020631155.1 Bacteroidota bacterium
ACCCAAACTCGTATTTTTGAATCGAAAAAAGCTTAATGTACCATTGTCAAGTTAATAATTACATTTCACATTCACCTATTAGTTATCTTGCATTTTCCATTCATCTTTTAATTTGTAAGACCTATCAATAGGAATAGAATCTACCTCTATTTGACTGCTTAATTCTTTGAGTTGGGCGGTGAGTTTGGCAAATACTTTAGGTTCTTTTTTTGCTAAATTTTTGCTTTCACTCATATCATTTTCAATATCAAACAATTTGTTGTGCGCCAATTTCCATTTTTGGGTGGTCAATCCTAGTTTGCTCAAATAAAAAGTGCGGTCTGTCAGGGTTGTATCTCCCCTCAAAATTGGAAATACATTGATGCCATCCAAAGGCTGTGTTGGTGGAGTTGTCACATTCAAAATACCTCGAATGGTGGACAAAATATCCACATAACCCATTACTGTTTCCTCTTTTCGACCGCCTGTAAAGCCATTTGGCCATTTAACAATTGCAGGTACACGTAAACCACCTTCAAAAGTACTACCTTTTTTGCCTCGTAATGGGCGATTATTACCACCATCAGTTTCACTAGCCCCATTGTCACTAAAGAAAATCACCAAGGTATTGTCTGCCACTCCTTTATCCTCCAAAGCTTGTAAAATTCTGCCAATGGCTGCATCCATACTACTCACCATCGCCGAGTAAGTTTGTCGCTTGGTATTACCTTGTCCTCGTTGAAAATGTTCTGTTATTTTGCTGGCAATTATCTCTGAATTGGAATAAATAGCTTTGTTTTTATCAAAACCATATTGATTTAAATATTCTTCGGGAGCTTGTAAGGGATTATGTGGTGCATTAAATGGCAGATATAAAAAGAAAGGCTCATTGGTTGGTGATTCTTCAATAAATTGTACGGCTTCCCTTGTAATTAAATTGGTGCTATAGCCTTCATCATAAGAAGGATCAAAGTTGCGGTGCCAGTCTAATTTTTCATATCGCTTGTGTTCAAAATAATCTACTGAACCGCCATAATGTCCATAAAAATACGTAAACCCCTGATTTAGAGGGTGATATTTTACATTAGAATGTCCCAGATGCCATTTCCCAATACAAGCCCTACGTTTGTAGCCCTGTGTGGCTAAAAACTCGGCTAGGGTTTCCTCTGCTTCAGGTAGTCCACCTTTTATTTCAGGAAAAAAGACATGTCGAATCCCTAAACGCCCTGGGTAGCGGCCTGTCAACAAGCCAACTCTAGAAGGGGTGCAACTGTGGTAGGTGTAAAAGCGATTTAACTCAATGCCATCCTTTGCCAGTTGGTCAATATGTGGAGTGCTAATTTTACTACCATGATAACTTACATCATTCCAGCCCAAATCATCGGGCAGTAAAATAATGATATTAGGTGGGGAAATGCTATCTAAACTCAAAGCAGTTGGTTTATCCTCTGTTTCCCCTTCATAGGTAACAGTGGTATTTCCTTCTTCTTCAGTGCCGCTAATAACAATTTCATGAACTTTGGGGGTAGTGTCAATAGTTGTTGTGGGAGTAGTTGTTTGGGGGGATGTATTAGAGGTTGATGATTTGGGTTGTTGACAGGCAATACTTAGACATACTAGCCAAGTAATTACCCATAATGACTTTGTTTGATGCATTTATACTTTAAATTGTTGAGATGTTGCATTATTGCAAATTGGGAAATTGCAAAGTTACAAGGTTTTAAAGTTTTTTTTGCAAAAAGTCATTTTAGTCCAAATGCTAAAGTTTTTGGATGAATTGATATTTAATGATCTTTTTTTTGAGTAAAAACTCTTTTAAGTAAAAAAATAAAAAGTAAATTACTTTTTTAAATTAAAAATCAACAACTACTTTAAGTATTAAAAACAAAAAGTAAATTGTTTTTTTAAACAAAAAATCAGTTGAGTATTAAAATTCGACTAAGCAACTACTAATAAATAAATTACAAAAAAAATTAAGTCTCATATCTAATATCTCATGTTTTAAATCTTATATTTACCAACTCAATAAATTGCTTGTTCCATCTCAATCAATTCCAACAAATATTTTCCATACCCACTTTTTAATAGCGGTTGAGCAAGTTTAGCTAACTGTTCCCCATTAATAAAGCCTTTGCGATAAGCAACTTCTTCAATACAACCAATTTTTAGCCCCTGTCTTTTTTCGATAACTTGTACAAAATTGCACGCCTGCATCAGTGAATCAAAAGTCCCTGTATCTAGCCATGCTGTACCTCGATCCAAAATAGCGACTTTTAGCTTTTTGCGGCGCAAATACTCCCGGTTAACATCTGTAATTTCATACTCTCCCCTAGCACTAGGCTCTAAATTTTCGGCAATACTCACCACCTCGTTATCATAAAAATAAAGCCCTGGTACAGCATAGTTTGACTTAGGGTGTTGGGGTTTTTCCTCTATAGAAATCACCTTTTTATTTTTATCAAATTCAACAACACCATAACGTTCAGGGTCAGACACATGATAAGCAAACACCATTCCGCCATCCACATTTGTACAGTGTTCCAGTTGCGCTCCAAGTCCAACGCCATAAAAAATATTATCCCCTAATATCAGGGCGACTTTATCATTACCAATAAACTCTTTCCCCAGCACAAAAGCCTGTGCCAATCCATTGGCTTCATACTGTACCTTATAGGAAAAAGAGCAACCCAAATCATTTCCATCACCTAGTAATTGTTGAAACAGTGGTAAATGTTGAGGTGTAGAAATAATGAGAACTTCCCGAATCCCGGCCATCATGAGGTTCGATAAAGGATAGTAAATCATAGGTTTATCATAGATAGGCATGGCCTGTTTACTAATCGCCTTTGTGATGGGGTAAAGACGGGTTCCTAAACCACCTGCTAGTATAATTCCTTTCATTTTGTTCGTTATTTTTGTGCAAAGGTAGTATTTTTGTGGATTAGTTAATCTCTTTGTTTTAGCGTATTTATTAAAAAAAAGTTACTGAAATACCTTTTTTCAACTTACTTTCTCACTTTGGGTTGTTAACAATTCCATAATTTAGTAAGTTTTTGTAGCTTCGCCCGAATTATCAAATATCAATTACATAGAACTTAGACAAACAGGAACAAGAGTGTACTTTGTCTAATTACTTATTTCGATAAAAGCATATGCTATTTAATTCCATAGCGTTTATTATATTTTTTCCGATAGTCATTTTCTTGTACTTTCTCACACCCTACAAATATCGTTGGATATTGTTGTTGGCTGCGAGTTACTACTTTTATATGTGTTGGAAAGCAGAATACATCATTTTGATTTTGTTGTCTACCATTGTTGATTATTTTGTATCCTTAAAAATGGCCAGTTTGCCCGAAAAAAAACAAAGGCGTAAATGGCTGTATTTGAGTTTATTGTGTAATTTAGGTTTGTTATTTACCTTCAAGTATTTCAACTTTTTCAGTGATTCTGTTAACCTTTTTCTCCAAAACTTCAACATTTTTTACGAACCTTTTTACTTAAATGTGCTGTTACCTGTAGGTATTTCATTCTACACCTTTCAAACCCTCAGTTACACCATTGATGTGTATAATGAAAAGGTAGAACCAGAGCGACATTTTGGTTATTTTGCGTTATATGTTTCCTTTTTCCCACAGTTGGTAGCAGGACCAATTGAGCGGCCAGCCCATTTATTACCACAATTTCGGCAAAAATTCGACTTTGATTATGAGCGAGTTGTTACAGGTTTAAAAATGATGGCTTGGGGCTTTTTTATGAAATTAGTGATAGCAGATAATGCTGCGCTTGTTGTTGATATGGTTTTTAATAGTCCAGAAAAATATAAAGGTTTACAAATCATATTAGCTACCTTTTTCTTTTCTTTTCAAATATTCTGTGATTTTGCGGGTTATTCTATCATTGCCATTGGTGCGGCCAAAGTGATGGGTTATGATTTGATGCTAAACTTTCGCCGTCCCTACTTCGCAACTTCCATTCGAGAATTTTGGCAACGTTGGCACATTTCCCTATCTACTTGGTTTCGAGACTATGTATACATTCCATTGGGCGGAAATCGGGTGGTTAAATGGCGGTGGTACTACAATTTATTTGTTACATTTGTAGTGAGTGGGCTTTGGCATGGTGCCAATTGGACCTTTGTAATTTGGGGAGCTTTACACGGTTTTTATTTGATTTTTGCGATTGTTACTAATACAAAACAGGAAAAAATCTATAAGGCTTTAGGGTTAATAAAAGGTAATAATATACGTTATTGGATAGATGTTGTATCTACCTTTATTTTAGTTTGGTTTGCTTGGATTTTTTTTAGAGCTAAAACTGTGACAGATGCTTTTGTTTTGATAAAAAACCTTTTCATTATTAAATTAAATCAATTTTCTATAGATATTATTCCAGATAAAGGAGCTTACATCATTTTAGTATTATTCTTCATTTTCTGTTTACAATCTATTCACTTTTTAGAAGAAAGATTAAAACAAGTGAATCCACTATATCATCCCTCTCCCTATATTAGATGGGCAACATATATCACATTAATACTAGCGACCCTTTCATTTGGTCGTTTTTCTTCTTCGGAGTTCATCTACTTTAGATTTTAATTATAGTTATGTTAAAGACATTAGGAAAAATAGGAATACTGATACTTATTGCATTTATAGGAGCTTGGTTTATCCGTACAATTATTAATATACCTTATGCTTGGGTAACAGACCGCATGTATGTTCGTCAACACCAATTAGAACACAAATCTAACTTCTACAATACTATTTTTGTAGGTTCTAGCAAAACATTTCGAGGTATCAAACCTAATGTTTTTGACAAAAATGTACAAAAAAGAGACAAGCCTAATATCCATTCTCTAAACTTTGGTTTAGGGGGGGCAACACTTGGGCAAATTTATGGTTTAACAAGACACTTAATTGATAATGAAGAGTTAAAAGTAAAAAATATTTTCTTTGAACTAAGAACACTACAAACGTCTCTTCAAGAGAAAGCTTTTGTCAAAAATTTACACACTAAACGGGCAGTCATTTGGATGTATGATTGGCAAGCCTTAAAGTTTTCTGTACGTAGTTTGTGGGGGATTAATGATTCTAAGTTTCCTTTTTTTACTAAAATTCGTTATACAGCTTATTTCTTTATCAAGTATATTGATTATAAATTGAACATAGGAATGGTCACTGATATGCTCAATCGAAAATTGACTAGCCCAAACTATTCTGAACTAGGAAAGCGAGGCTATGCTCCTATTGATTACGATCCTGCTCCGGGCATCAAAAGACTAAGAAAGAAGTTTAAGAAAAAAGCAGACAATATTGTAAAACATGCAAAAAAAGAAAGTATTCGTACTTTTGGCGCATCTCTTATTCCAAATGATATTCATAATAATGAGGCTTTGGTGCAAGAATTAAAAGGCTTAATTAATTATGCTAAATCAAAAAAAATACGATTAATATTTGTAGCCTATCCTATGTTAAAAGCACATGATTACAAACTATTAAAACCCATCTTTGATCGTTTACCTTCAAAAAATAAAATCAATCTAACAAATGGGGCAAAATACCCTGCTTTATATAAAGTGGAAAACTGCTGGGATGATACACATACTAATAACAAAGGAGCTCATATTCTAAGTGAGAAACTAGCTATAGAATTTGTTAAGTTATTAGATAAAAACAAGAATAATCGTTCTAAGATGAAAAAACAGGTAAACAAAAATAAATCAAAGTAAAAGTGTTTTTTTAATACTGGTAAGTACCAAGCACTATTTAAGTGTGCATTACTTTTGTTCTAAAGTATTAACTATAAGTAGTTTAACCTTTTACTGATGTGCCATTAATTTTGTCTAACTACTTACATTAACAAAAAAAACATGCTATTTAATTCCATAGCGTTTATCATATTTTTTCCGATAGTCATTTTCTTGTACTTTCTCACACCCTACAAATATCGTTGGATATTGTTGTTGGCTGCGAGTTACTACTTTTATATGTGTTGGAAAGCAGAATACATCATTTTGATTTTGCTCTCTACCATTGTTGACTATTTTGTATCCTTAAAAATGGCCAGTTTGCCCGAAAAAAAGCAAAGACGTAAATGGCTGTACTTGAGTTTCTTATGCAATTTAGGCTTATTATTTACCTTTAAATACTTTAACTTTTTTAGTGATTCTGTCAACTTATTTCTTCAAAATTTCAACATTTTTTATGAACCTTTCTACTTAAATGTACTCTTACCTGTAGGCATTTCCTTCTACACCTTTCAAACCCTCAGTTACACCATTGATGTATATAATGAAAAGGTAGAACCAGAGCGACATTTTGGTTATTTTGCGTTATATGTTTCCTTTTTCCCACAGTTGGTAGCAGGACCGATTGAGCGGCCAGCTCGTTTACTGCCACAATTTCGGCAAAAATTCGACTTTGATTATGAGCGAGTGGTTACAGGTTTGAAAATGATGGCTTGGGGCTTTTTTATGAAGTTGGTGATAGCAGATCGTTTGGCACCAATTGTCAATAAAGTGTTTAATCATCCAAGCAAGTTCGAGGGTATTGAAGTAATTGTGGCGACAATCTTTTTTTCCTTCCAAATATTCTGTGATTTTGCGGGTTATTCCATCATTGCCATTGGTGCAGCCAAAGTGATGGGGTATGATTTGATGCAAAATTTTCGCCGTCCTTATTTTGCCACCTCTATTCGAGAGTTTTGGCAACGTTGGCATATTTCCCTATCAACTTGGTTTCGAGACTATGTATACATTCCATTAGGGGGAAATCGGGTAGTTAAATGGCGGTGGTACTACAATTTATTTGTTACATTTGTAGTGAGTGGGCTTTGGCATGGTGCCAATTGGACCTTTGTAATTTGGGGAGCTTTACACGGTTTTTATTTGATTTTTGCGATTGTTACTCAATCATTTAGAGATAAATTTAATGCTGCCATTGGCTTAAACAAATACCCTCAATTACATCATTTCTTGCAAATTGTTGTTACCTTTATTTTAGCTGCCTTTGCATGGATATTTTTCCGAGCCAATAATGTTGGAGATGCATTTACACTCATTCAAAATATGTTTTACATTGAAGTATCACAATTCACATGGCAACTAATTCCTACTGTAGATACTTATAAAATTTGGCTAGTCATTTTCTTTATGTTGATACTGGAACTTTATCATGCCATTGAAGAATTTAGCAGTTCCCCTACCCCACTCTATAGTTCGTCTACAATAGTACGTTGGACAAGTTATGTGTTGTTAATTATAATTACTCTAGGCTTTGGCTCTTATACTAGTAATGACTTTATTTATTTTCAATTCTAGCACATAAAGCATATGACTAATTTTTTTATAAAAGCAGGTTTTCTCATTATAATAGTTCTATTTATTAATCTATTGATTCGTAATAGTATCCCTTACTTTTGGTCTATGGATACACTATTAAGTTATGAAAAAGTGCTAGAAACCTATTACAAAGACACTAATTTATTATTTTTAGGAACTAGTAGAACAGCCAATGGTATTCAACCAAGTTGGTTGGATAATCAACTTAACAAATACCATAATCTGAATATTAATTCTTATAATCTAGGAATTCCAGGTGCTTCTATAGGAGAAAATTGTGCATTAGCAAGGGAATATCTTTACAATGAAAAACTACCTAAATTAAAGTATATCGTTATAGAATTAACCTCTGTAGAAAATGCTTTGAGTGGGCAGTTTTGTGGGCCTAAAGTATTACATTCAGCTAGAACAACATATTGGTTAGATAGTAAAGGACTACTTTTTAGTATCAATAATTTGTTTGGACAAGCTCAAATTTATACAAAACAAAAAATAAAGTTAACTTATAATTATATTACATCCTACTTAATTAATATGCTAAATATTGGGATGTTAGATGATTTTTTTAAATTAAAAGCCTTAGGTATATCAGAAAATTCTTTTGGAAAAGGGCATAAACACAGTCGAGGCTATAGAGATGTTGAGAAAGAACCTTCCAAAGAAATGTCAAGAAGAAAAAAAGAGCATTTAAATACTAAGGGAAAGCGAAGTAATCAAAAAGCTAAGAATAGTATTCTCTTTTTTAATGGAAAGGCAAATGCAAAAAAATTAAAAAATAAAGCTTTTCTAAAAGGCTTAAAGCAACTTATTGAAGAGGGAGAAAAAAGAAACATTAAAATAATATACCTTGTTCCACCTTTAATTCGCTTAAAATCATATGAACATTTATCTTCTGTATATAAAGCCCTTCCTTTAACTAACAAAGTTCAACTAACTAATGCAAACGTTTTTCCTGAACTTTATGAATATACTAACATTTTTGATGGTACACATTTCACAAAAGATGGTGCTCATATTTACACTAAATATTTAGCTAATGAGTTAACAAAAAAGCTTTTAAGGTAACTAAATACACTTGAAGCTAAGTATTTATGCATCTATTCTCATTGATAAACACTTTTTTTTGAGTAAAAACTTTTAAACTTATTTAATCAAATTTAAGATAATACTTTTAAGCTTCAAAAAGCTTCAGTTTACTAACCCCTATTTGACAAGGTTCATATTAAGTTAATATAGGCTCTTTTCTTTCCACTTGATAGTCCCTTCAAAAATAACTCAATTTTCCTGCCCCAATCTGTACCCAAAAACGAACCTAGTAAAACCATTAAAATTAATCAAGCAAATACACAAAACACTTTAAAAACTATTTACTTAAAAAAATAATTAATATCACATACATAATATCTTTTACTTAAAAAAGCAAATACTTAAATACATTTTTAACTTTAAAACTTTTTTGCTTAAAAAAATAAAGCCTTATTAACATTTAAAATTAAAAACCTAAATGCACTATTATTATTTAAAACTTTT
>JAHDHV010000020.1:8951-32020 GCA_020631155.1 Bacteroidota bacterium
TTACTTAAAAAAGTAAATACACTATTATTATTTAAAACCTTTTTACTTAAAAAAGCAAATACACTATTATTATTTAAAACCTTTTTACTTAAAAAAGTAAATACACTATTATTATTTAAAACCTTTTTACTTAAAAAAGTAAATGCACTATTATTATTTAAAACCTTTTCACTTAAAAAAGCAAATACTTAAATACACTTTTAACTTCAAATTTTTTTTACTCAAAAAAGCAAATACTTATTAACACTTAAAACTAAAAGCATTATTAAACTTTTTACTTAAAAAATTAAAAGCATTATTAAGCTTTTTTAAAAGTAATAGTATTTTATTAAATAATTTCAAACATTAAAAATCCGAAACTCAAATAAGTTATTACTCATAAAATAAAAATACTTTTATACTTTTTTGTGTATTTACTTATTTATTTTAAAAATTATTTTAAACTTTAAATTAAAAAATTAAACACAATTAAACGCTTTTATTTTTTTTATTTAAAATACTTTTACTTAATTAGTCACTTAAAATAAAAAGTAAAATACATTTCTTTTTTTAAACTTAAAACAGTAACTTTGTATTTAAGTATTTTAACTTAAAATTAATTACTACTTTATTTTTTTACTCAAAAAAGTTTTTACTTATAAAACATGCCAGCAATTATTACATTAGCTCATCAAAAGGGTGGAGTAGGGAAGAGCACAATTGCAATGCACTTAGCCAATTATTATGCTCATAATAATGTGAAGTGTGCTATTGTGGATACAGATGTACAAGGAAGTGTTAGTGATGCTTTTGATTCGTTTACAGAACAAAAAATCGAAACTTTTGTAGACTTGATTCGACGAAAGGATTTTAAAAATTATAGTGATTTACTAAAACGAACTGAATATGAACTATTAGTTGTGGATACCCCCCCCATTTTGACACATCGCCTTGGTGATTTATTCGGCATCTCCGATTTGATTTTAATTCCAATGAAGCCTGCAGTCAATGATTTTTTTGCACTAAATCGGACTGTAAAATTTGTTGAGGATTTTTTACAGGTCAAACCTAATATTAAAACAGCCATTGTGTTGAATATGACAGTACATGGTAGTGTAATTCAAAAGGATATTCGAGAAGGCTTGAAGGATACCCCTATTTTGGTATTGGATTCTGAAATAGGGCAACGGGTAGATTTTATGCGTTGTCTCTTATCAGTCAGTAGTATTTTTAAAACAAAAAATGCTAAGGCTAAAAAAGAAATTGCCAGTTTAGGAGATGAGATTTATCAATTGCTACAAACTTGATTTAGGCTTATTTAAACACATTAAAATAACAATATACAATTATTAACTTTTTAAAAAAGTATAAAAATATGGCACAGAAAAAAAAATTTAGTGGTTTTGGTAAACTAAAAAAAACAACAGATAAAGTAAAACAAGAACAGGTGTATGTGGAAACTAATGTGGAAGATTTGAAACAAGAAAATAGGGTAGGAGGGAGGCAACGCAAAAAAATGGGGCGACCAACATGGAAGGACCCTAATATAACTTATGTGCGTTTGTCTGTAGATGTTCCTAAAGATGTGCGTGATGACCTTAAAGTGCTATTATATACCAAATTTAAAGATACCTATATTAGTCAAGATGAGTTAATTAATGCAGCTATTAATGAGTTTTTGACCAAACATTCTTAGAATTAATAAGTTGCCAATGAGCTGTTAATATTCAACATCTTTGTTGAAGTTTAGAAAGTTGTAAGGTGTCTATTTTACTTTAATAAACTTAAAAAAACAATACCTATTACATTCTTAATCAAGAAAATATAAAAGTAAGTTCATTTATTGTTATTTTAATCAATGAAATAGCCTACTAGCTCTAAAACATATCATCTGTTTTCCTTTCAATTTTGATAAGTAACTAGACAAAATTAAACAACCATTGGATTTGTCATAAATTGTTAATAGTGAGTTAATTATCTCACGTCTCCTGTCTTAAATCTTATGTCTAAGTACTTATGTTTCAAATACCATACTTGTCAACCAAACAGTTTGTGCCTACATTAATAGGTCATGGCTTCGTGATTAGTAGATTCGTGTTCAGGCTTTGTAATTTCTTTTGGGTGAGTTTTGTAATAAAGCCTTTAACCATTGTTGCACTATAAATGCCTATTCATTATTTGATTATAAATATTTAAAGTTTGAAAGCAACTCATTTGTACTAATTTCTGATCTATAATAGCTAAAAATCCAAAAGTCTAAATAGCTAAATATCAATTTTAGAGGCAAAGTGTTAGGATGATAATGAAACATACCCCAATTTTAAGGTATGTTTTGACAAATTTCACTTTACTTTATCCCACACAAAAAAGCTAGTTATAAAAAAATCCCCTCAGAATTATTCTGAGGGGATTTTTTATTTATACCTCAAAGAGAAGCATAAACATTTCCATAAAATTATTTATCAGTTAGTTGATAATTAGTCTTTAATGAATTTACCAACAATCTTATCTTTACCATTTGTAATGGTTACAAAGTAAACACCTACTGCATAAGAACTAATATCTAGTTTAAGTGCATTGACTCCTTCACGTGCTTTGGTGTTTTGATCTACCATTACTTTACCAGATAAGTTAAATACTTTGATAGATACTTCTGAATCAGTTTGAGCAGCAAACTCAATATTAACAAAATCTGTAGCTGGAATTGGGTGAATTTGATTTAATGTGAAACCGCCTAACTCTCTAGTTAAAGAAATTGTTTTAGAGATAACTGCAGTTTTTCCACTAAAATCAGTATTGGTCAAATTGTAATAGCTTGTTCCAACAGGAGCTTTACTATCCATAAAAGAATAGTTTTTACGAGCATTACTGTTACCAGCACCTTTCACTGTGCCTGTTGCATCAAAGTTGATACCATTTTGTGAACGCATCACAGAGAAATAGTCATTGTTTACCTCTCTTCCTGTTGTCCACAATAATTGGTTACCATCTTTAGTTACTTTACCTTCAAAGTTAATCAACTCAGAGGCTAAGGTTACTTGGCTAGGACGGAAACCAGCATCAAAGTTCAAATTGCTATCACCTGCTCCAACAGAGAAACCACCTGTTAAACCTTGATTGTTATAATCACTGTCATTAAAGTCATTACCACCAGCAGAACCTTCTGCTGTAGGAGACCAACTAATTGGATTACCAGAAATATCAGTGTCAGGTAGTGTACTTAAATCAATTTGAAGTAGATAATTTCCTGGGTCTACATTAGAGAAACCATAGAAACCAGCAGCATTACTAGTTGTTTGGTCTACAATAGTATCACCAGAATCAATGACTCCATTTCCATTGGTATCTTCCCAAAGAATAACAGTAACTCCTGGGATACCAGGTTCACCAGGGTCTTGTACACCATCAAAGTCATTATCAGACCAAATATAGTTACCTACAGAATAGGATTCACACCCACATTCAGGGCCATTGATAGTAGATAGGGCAGTTGCCACTAATGTAAAAGAAGGTGAAGTAGATGTCCATGTACCAGCAGGACCTTCACTACCCATTGCAATTAAAGCACTAACCAAATCTCCAGCTTCTGTCATTCCTCCTAATTGGGCTGCATCAGCTAAATCATAGGTGAGTGAATACATCACATAATCACCAGTTTGTACATTAAAGAAAGCACCATTAGAAGATACATCAATGATAGCACCATTGTCTGCGTCTCCATCAACAGTTGCATTGTTTTCATCTACCAACAAATAGACTTGTTGACTATTATCACTATTGAATGTACATGGCTCTGAATCAGCAACCAATACACTTGTACCATCACAATTACATGCAGATAATATCTGTCCACCACAAGGAAATTGTGCATAAGCATTTTCCTGTTGGATGAACAAAATTATAGTAAATAATGTGATAAGTTTCGCGAGATTAAATGTAAAATTTTTCAATTTACTATAAATTTTAATTTTTAACGTATTTCAGAACATGGACTTTTCTCTTCTGCAAAAGTTAAAATTTAATCAACTCTAAGACCTTACAAAAGAATATAAGTCACCCCAAAGCTAACCAATTGACGTATCAGTTCAAAATATTTTTACAAAAAAAACACACTTAATGTCTTAAAAATATTTCATTCCTTTAGTATGCTTTTAAAGTTTAATATTTTAACTACTATAAGTCAATCATTTCCAATAGCTTTTGTTTTACTTTTGCTTTTTAATGATATACTCAAAAAATCCTTTTTTCATAAAAAAATATGTAATTATTAATCGTTTTTTTTGATTAAAAATCATTTTTTGAGGTCAAAAGCTTTACATAGATAATTTTCACATAAAAAAAGCCAAAAAAAAACAAACTTTTTTCCTTTGAAAGAAAAAAGGCAATAGCTTTTTTATATAATAATTAGGGCTGATTTGTTATAAGAAGTGATCATCTTTTTGTTGCCTGAAATTTGTCAAAATTTTTTTATACACAAAATTAGACATTTTTAAGACAAAAATAAACCATTGTAAGTTGTACTATAATGCAAAAATTACACCAAAATAGTTATCAATAAGTTGATGAACTTTGTGATTTTAGCTCCTATACTTTGATGGTTTTCATCAAAAATTAGTTTATGAGGCACAAAATTACAATATTATAGACACTCTTTAACTTTTATTTGGGATAAAAAAATTAATTGATTGATAGTTAATTAATTACACTGTCTCTATAATAAGACCTAAATGTGTTACTTTTTTCCCAAAAAAGGTCAAATATAACATCTATAACCAAAATAATAGAACAATTGTTTGACATTATCAGTTCAACTTTCATCAAAAATAAGCTAACCATAATATTATGAGGATATTAGTTACTGGAGCAGCAGGATTTATTGGCTTCCATCTTATTCAAAAATTGCTTGAACGTGGCGATAGTGTCATTGGTATAGATAATATAAATGACTATTATGATGTCAATTTAAAATATGGACGTTTACAAGAATTAGGTATAAAAACCAAATCTTTTGTAGATGGGCAAACTGTACAAAGCACACAATACACCAATTTTCAGTTTGTGAAAATAGATTTAGCAAATAGAATAACTCTAGAGCAATTATTTACAAAATATACTTTTGATAAAGTTTGTAACTTAGCTGCACAAGCAGGTGTTCGGTACAGTTTGGTTAATCCTCATGCCTATGTGAGTAGTAACTTAGTGGGTTTTGTCAATTTATTAGAGTGTTGTCGTCATCAGTCTATTCAACATTTGGTTTATGCTAGTAGTTCTAGTGTTTATGGCATGTCTCAAAAGGTGCCTTTTTCTACTCAACAAAAAACTGATGAGCCTATCAGTTTATATGCTGCTACTAAAAAATCAAATGAATTGATGGCACATACCTATAGTCATTTGTATGGTTTACCCACTACAGGTCTACGATTTTTTACTGTCTATGGCCCATGGGGGCGACCTGATATGGCCTGTTTCTTATTTACGGATGCTATTGTAAAAGGGTTACCAATTAAGGTATTTAATCATGGTAATATGAGTAGAGATTTTACTTATATTGATGATATTGTGGAAGGAGTGATAAGGGTTATTGATAAAATACCTACTTCAAATGAGGGTAAACAACCACCTTATAAATTGTATAACATAGGCAACAATAGTCCTGTAAAACTAATGGATTTCATTGAATGTATTGAACAAGAACTGGGGATTCAGGCAGAAAAAAACTTTATGCCACTACAAGCAGGTGATGTATTGACAACTTGGGCTGATGTAGATGATTTAATTCAAGACTTTGACTATCAACCAGCCATTAGTATACAAAAAGGTGTTAAAGAGTTTATAAGGTGGTATAAGCAGTTTTATAAAGTAAAATCAGAAAAAACATTAGCTTGATTAATCCTTCAATTTAAAACAAGATTTTTGTTTTTTGCTTAAAACTCAACTTCAATTGTACCTAAAAATTCAGTAAAGGCAGTTATCTTCGTGTATTTGTTTTCATTATTCAATTATTACTGAAAAAAGCAAACATATGAAGATAAACAAGCTGTCTATTGTCATTCCTGCATATAATGAAGGTAGAACCATTCATTTGATATTAGATAAGGTTAAACAGGTGAAACTGTTAAAAGATATAAAAAAAGAAGTGATCATTGTTAATGATTACTCTACAGACAACACTGAAGAAGCTATTTTAACCTATCAAAAAAACAATCCTACACTCAATATCCAATACTTCAAACACGAAAAAAATAAAGGTAAGGGAGCAGCTTTACATACAGGTATTCAATGTGCTACAGGTGAATACCTAATTATCCAAGATGCGGACCTTGAATATGATCCAGAGGAGTATAATTTACTTCTTAAACCTGTATTAGATGGTTATGCTGATGTTGTATATGGCTCTCGGTTTATGGGTGGAAATGCTCATCGCATCTTGTTTTTTTGGCACACTATCGGCAACAAATTATTAACTTTTTTAAGTAATATGTTTACCAATCTAAATTTAACAGATATGGAGACTTGTTACAAATTATTTAGAACAGATTATATTAAATTGTTGAATCTCAAAGAAAATCGTTTTGGTTTTGAGCCTGAAGTAACTGCAAAAATTAGTCGAATACCCAATATCCGAATTTATGAAGTAGGTATTTCTTATTATGGGCGAACTTACGAAGAAGGCAAAAAAATTAATTGGAAAGATGGATTTCGGGCAATTTATTGTATTTTCAAATACAATTTATTCCAAAAATAGGAATCAAATACCGTTTTTGGGAAATTGTTTATATAGTAGGGCAAAAAATTATCCCTAAAGCCCAAAAAACTTCTTACCTTTGTAGGCCTTATCTTTAATCAAGGTAACATTTGCTAGATTTTTTTATTGTGTGTTTTTGGTATAGA
This sequence comes from Bacteroidota bacterium, assembly GCA_020631155.1. Taxonomy (GTDB): domain Bacteria; phylum Bacteroidota; class Bacteroidia; order Chitinophagales; family UBA2359; genus JAHDHV01. Next base: position 15,822 of record JAHDHV010000020.1, read on the forward strand.
ATAAAATAATTATCTACCATTCCTCCAACAATGTTTGAAAGAAAGATGAAAAACTTATTAGGTTTAGTACTACTATTGACACTATGTTTTGTTGCTTGTCAAAAACAAACTGTGAAACTCAAGAATGTAAATGTAAGAAATGGGATTGCTCAATTCAAAGGAACACCATTTACAGGAGTAGCACATAAATTATACAAAAACGGTCAAACAGAAATTGAGAAGACATACAATAATGGCAAAATAGATGGTATTGTTACTCATTGGTATTCTAATGGCAGAAAAAAGTCAGAAACGACTTTTATACAAGGGAAAAAAGAAGGGAAACGCATTGTTTGGTATGAGAACGGCAATGTGAAGGTAGAAGAAAACTACAGTAATGATCAAAAGTCAGGGCCTAAAGTTCAGTGGCACAACAATGGACAAAAAGCCTTGGAGGTCAATTTTGTAGAAAATAAAAAGGATGGGGTAAAGTTGGAGTGGTATGATGATGGCAACCAAAAGTCAGAGGAAAACTATGAAGTTGATGTTAAAGTAGGGAAGCATACTTACTTATATCCTAATGGTCAAAAGAAAACAGAAGTCAACTTTATAGATGGTAAGGAAGATGGGGTTAAGGTTGTTTTCTATGACACAGGTGAGAAGATGATAGAAGCAACTTTTAAGGAAGGCAAGGTACAAGGTATTCGAACGGAGTGGCATGAGACAGGCCAAAAGAAGGTTGAGGAAAGTTACAATGAGAATGGCAATTTGGATGGAAAGCGGCAGGCATGGCATAAGGATGGCAAAAAGGCATTGGAGTTGACCTTAGTAGATGGCAAAAAAACTGGAACAGTAACCTCTTGGTATGACAATGGGCAGAAGAAAACAGAGAAAAACTTCAATGACCTAGGGATACTAGATGGTGAGGCAAAGGAATGGTATAAAGGTGGGCAAATTCACAAATCAGCAAACTATGAAAGTGGTGCATTAACAGGAAAGAATACAGTGTGGTATGAAACAGGGGTTAAAAAGTTAGAGGAAAACCATGAAAATGGTAACAAAGAAGGGCTATCTACAACATGGTACGAGAAAGGAGTAAAACAAAAACAAGTAAATTATGTGAATGGTAAGATAGATGGCTCTTTGATAGAGTGGTATAAGAATGGTAAAAAAAGAGCAGAACAAACCTTTGTAGATGGCAAGCGAGAGGGCAAACGAACAGAGTGGTATGAGAATGGAGTAGTGAAGTTGGAAATCACCTTTAAGGATGACAACAAACTGGGTGAAACGTTAATGTGGAACAAACAAGGGCAGCGAATTAATACTAAGAAAAAAGAAAACAAACAAGTACCTAAGAAGAAAAAAGGTAAAGCTCAGAAGCAGAAGAAAGGGGCAAAAGCTATTGGTAATCAGAAGAAGGGGCAAAAAAAAGGTGATAAATCTAAGAAGGGAAAGAAAAAAAAAGGAGGAAATAATTAAACTAAGTGTCAACTACTCTTTAGTTTTACATAGTCATCCTTAAACATTTGATGTTAAACACCTTAGTTTAAACTTAAAAATACACTATCTAAAATAATATAAATCATTTAGTGATTACCTTATTATATAAACTCAATTCACACAATATAAAACGTTCTTTATATTTTAGCTTTCATTTATAAAAAATCAATTAACTGAATAGTTTTATGTTTTCATAACAAAATACTTTCACACATTTATACATACTATGAATGATATATTGAGTAATTTTTCACCTATCAATTTATCAGAAATGGATAGTGTTAGACTATTGAATAGACAAGATACAAAATTTGTCTTTTCTGTTGAACAACTACCAACAATACTAGATAAAATAATTGATAGTTATTATGTCTTAGAAGTTAATGGAAATAGAATCAGTAACTATGCATCTTTGTATTATGATACTATAGATTTATACACATATATAGAACATCATAACAAAAGGGCAAATAGATTTAAAGTAAGATATAGACATTATATAGATTCTGATTTACTCTTTTTTGAAGTGAAAGTAAAGTCTAATAAAAATAGAACTGTGAAAAAGCGAATTCAACAAGATAATACTACTTTCAAATTTAATGAAGAAGCCAAAAACTTATTAAATAACCTTGCTTTATCCAAAGTAAATGAATTGGTTCCTACATTGTGGGTTTACTATAAAAGAATTACTTTGGTACACAAATATCTAAAAGAAAGAGTAACTATTGATATTAATCTAAGTTTCAAAAATTGTATTAATGGAGAAATCATTAATTATCCTGAGTTAGCTATTTTAGAACTCAAACAAGAACGTTTTAAACGTAGTTCTACAGTTGTTAAGGAGTTAAAACACTCTAAAATATATCCCTTTAAACTTAGTAAATATTGTTTGGGCACCTTGAGTTTTAACCCTCAAATCAAACATAATAATTTTAAAAAGAAGTTATTTAAAATTGCTAAAATTACACAGAATGAATTTTATAGAACTATGGCAAGTAGCTAATATTAGTAGTTTAGTAGAACATGAAATCATAAATCTATTCATCAAGTTTTTATTAAATGTATCAATTACATTGCTTATAGTATTATATATATATAAGCCAATGAGAAAGGATAATAGTTATTTATTTACATATATAATATTCAATATATTAATATTCTTTCTATGCCATTTAATGTTAAATGTTAAACTAAGTATTGGTTTTGCTTTTGGATTATTTGCACTATTCTCTATTATGCGTTATCGTACTACAACTATTAACATAAAGGATATGACTTATTTGTTTGCGGTTGTCTGTATTGCTGTAATTAATGCATTAAGCAATAGTGATGTAAGTTATTTAGAATTAGGTATAATTAATGGCACTATAGTAGGTTCTATATTTATTTTAGAAAGCTTTTTATTTACAGAATTACTATATTCTTGCAGCATTCAATATGATGATATTGATTTAATACACCATAAAAATCAATTCAAGTTATTTGAAGATCTAAAGGACAGAACTGGAAAAAATATAGAAAAAATTGAAATTGAGTCTATTAATTACATTAATGATAGTGCATTACTTCATATATATTTTAAAGAATCACCAATAATTAAAACTCAAAACCTTATTATTAATAATCCTATGGAAACTCAACTAGAAAAAAGAGAAAAAAAAAATGGCGTATTTTCTCATAATACTATAAATCAAAGTAGTCATTAAAATTTCAAAAACCCCAATGAAAAGTTTATTTTTTTACTTTTTTTTATTATTGCCTTTATTAGTAAAAGGTGATAATTTAAACACTTATTTTAAAAGTGACTGGAATAATACAAAAAATCAAATATGGCTTGGAGCAGACTATTGGAGTAACCCCTTACAAGATTGGAGAGTTTTAAATGGAAGAGTAGAGTGTTTGGTAAGTAAACCTAAGCGAAGTTTTAAGCTTTTAACTTATGAAATAGAAAATAACATACAGGGAGAATTTTCTATGGCTGTAGATATTGGTACTATTTCTACAAACACAGTAATAGATAATTCTTCTGCCTTCGCAGGTTTTTTGATTGGGGTAAAAAGCAAATTTAACAATTATAAAAGTGCAGCAATCAACACTAATAAAAAAAGTATAAAAGTGGGTATTACTATTGATAAAAAAATATTTATAGGAGATATTAAAAATGCTGTACAATTAAAATCATTTAATTTTCAGAAAGGGGTTCGTTTAGAATTAAAAATAGTACAACAAGAAGAAGGAAATTATTATTTAACTTTAAATGCTTTTGATATTGTGTTGAACAAGTTAATTGGTACAATTGAGAAAAATAATATTTTAGAAAGTGCTTTAACAGGAATGCTTGGTTTAACTAGTGATTTTCCTAATCGTGGTTTTTCAAAAACAAAAATGGAAAGAGTAAAAAGCTTTTGGTTTGATAACTTTAACTTATCAGGCACAAAAATAAAACATAATCCCAAACATGCACTTGGCCCACTACTTTTTGCAATGTATACACTGAATCAAAAAATATTAAAGCTAACTGTACAACTTGCTCCACTTAATTTATCAGAAAATAATTTAATTGATTTCCAGATTAAAGATAAAAAAGGTAAATGGAATACTATTAACCAAGTTCCAGTAGATACACTAGCACGAACAGCCATCTTTAGGATTACAAATTGGGATTCTTCAAAAGATACTCCTTATCGTTTATTTTTTCAACCTTATAAAAAATCACTACCTAGTTATTTGAAAGGTACCATTAGAAAGGAGCCTGATAAGGAAATTATTAAAATAGCAGCTTTATCTTGTAATGATGATTATGGTTTTCCACACACAGATATACTTAAACATGTACCCCAACATAACCCAGATTTATATTTTTTTGCAGGAGATCAATTATATCAAAGTGATTATTATGGGGTAGCAGATTGGAAAATGCCCTTAAAACTTACAATATTAGATTATCTTAGAAAATGGTATCTGTTTGGTTGGGGATACAAAGAAATACTTTGTAATAATCCTGTTATTGTTATACCTGATGATCATGATGTTTATCAGGGTAATATATGGGGTAATGGTGGTGTAGATACACCTATTAGAACAAATGGAAAAAAAAATGCAACAGATGGTGGATATATCATGAGTAAGGAATTTGTAAATGTTGTTCAACAAACTCAATCAGGTCACTTACCTGCTCCTTACTCTAAATCATTAGTTGGAAAGGGAATTAAAACATATTATTGTGATTTAACATATGGAGGAGTCAGCTTTGCAATACTTGAAGATAGGAAATTTAAGTCTCCTCCAATAGGTAATTCTAAAAAAATTACTCAAGATGAGTTGGAGAAAGCTCATGAACTTGATTTACCAGAACTTAAACTATTAGGTAAGACTCAATTAAAGTTTTTAAAAAAATGGTCACAAGATTGGTCTAACAATACTTGGATGAAAGTAATTTTGTCACAAACAATTTTTACACAATTATCAACAACTCCAACTTTTAAAAGAAATGTTTTTGAAAAAGGAATCTATCCTAAACATAATTGGTACAGAAGTTTTGATACAAATGGTTGGCCTCAAACTGGCAGGAACAAAGCGATTGACCTTTTTCGGAGATGTTTTGCTTTTCATATTTCTGGAGATCAACATTTAGGAAGTACTGTTCAATATGGAGTTGATACTTGGCGAGATGCCAACTATGCTTTATGTGTACCAGCAGTTTCTAGTGTAGCAAGAAGACAATGGTTCCCACCTAAAAGGGGGTTTAACAGTTCTTTAAATAGTCCCAAAAATATTGGTAATTTCAAAGACGGGTTTAATAATTTTATTTCTGTTGAAGCAATTGCTAACCCTTATATTACAAATTTGAAACCTGCTAAGTTATATGATAGGGCAACAGGATATGGTATTGTAAAATTAAATAAAAGAACTAGGGATATAGGTATTGAAGTTTGGGCAAGACAAACTGATCCCTCTGAATTAGATGCCAAACCTGTTGAGGGGTGGCCAATTACTATTAATCAATTAGATAACTTTGGTAAAAAAGCAATTGCTTTTTTACCAAAGTTATCCATTACAGGAATAACAAATCCTACTATTCAAGTGATCCAAGAAAGTACTAATGAAGTTGTATATACTTTGAGAATAAAGGGAAATACCTTTCAGCCAAAAGTATTTGCTCATGGTACATATACTATTTTATTGGGGGAACTTAATACTCCAAATGTAAAAATACTAAAAAACATTCAAAGTATACAAGCTAATTTTAAACAAGAATTGAATGTCAAGTTTTAACAACAAATCTTTTGTATTATGACGTTTTTTGCATAGCATCAAACTAAAATTAAATCGTTTTTCAACTAAATACTCCAAAAGTTATTAATGTTTATAAAAGTGACATAAACTATGTTATTAAATGTTTTCCAAAGTAATAGAATTATTATAAAACCAACATTAATTATCTATTTTTTTTTATTGTATTCTTCTGTAAATGGAAATTCAATAACTAAGGTTACTGGTACATCTAATATGCTTAACATTAGGTTAATTATTGCTGAAGAGCATTTTGAAGTGTTAAAGAAAAATAGAGAAACAGCTCTAGTTTTAGGGCAGTTAATACCAGAATTTAGGGACAATGTACCTGCAAAAATTATTTTTGAAGATAAAATTTATGAAGCCTCTATTCGACTAAAGGGTGACTTAAAAGATCACTGGAAAGATTTAAATACTATTTCTTTTAGGGTTAAAGTAAAAAAAGGCACAATACTAGGGATGAAAACATTTTCCTTACAACATCCTAAGAGAAGAGTTTTCTTAAATGAATGGATTTATCATAGAGCACTAGCTCATTTTGGACTAATTTCATCAAAATATGAGTTTATCAATTTTGCGTTAAATGGACAAGATTATGGTATTTATGTGATTGAAGAATACACTGAAAAATATTTGATTGAACGGAATCAACATCGTGCAGGAATGGTAATGAAAATTGATGATGATTATTTTTGGAAGCTTCGTATGAGTAATACAAAAGCACCAGCTTTAGAGTCATTATCTGTAACTACAATAAAACCATTTGGGAAAAAAAAGTTGCTTAAAGACGATGGATTAAAAAAACAATATATTGTAGGGTCTCAATTATTATATGGTTTTTTACATAGAAAATTTACTACTTCAGAAGTCTTTAATATTGAGAAATTAGCCCTTTTAATGGTTTTATCCGCCGATATTTTTGGTAGAGATCATTGTTTAAGAATTACTAATACAAGATTTTTTTATAATCCAATTACTTCAAAACTTGAGATGCTTGGATTTGATGCAGGTTTCCTTGCAAAAAGAAAAAAATTGTTTGGTCAACGATATAATTATAGTTATAATGATTTTTTCTATAAAGAATCTGGCAATGTTCACTGGCTTACTACTTTTTTCAAAGACCGTACTCTCTTTAAAGAGTATGTCAAAGCTTTACAACAGTTTAGTGATAAAAAAAAATTAGACGATTTTTTTAAAACATTAGAACCAGAATTAAATGGTTATGTAAAATTATTTAAAAAACATTTTCCAAAGTATAGATTTAAAAAAAACATACTATATGCTAATCAAGCTTTGATTAAAAAAGAATTATCTAATGGATTTGGAAGTGAAAAACAACCTATTACTGAGTTTCCTGGAAAAAAACTGTTTCAAACAGGATTAAAATGGCAACGAAAAGGCGCAAAAGGGTACTTTTACGACTATAATAGTAGTAATGATATACTTACTCTAAAAGTTGGAAATTATTCCTCTAAACCTATCAGTATTACAAAATGTACAATCAACTCAGAATTAGTCTTAAAACCTGAAAAACAACAAAAATTAACCGCACGTATACCTTACGATTTCATTAACTATAAAGCTATATCTTTTAAGTTGCCTCAACAGTTTGTGTGGTCTGACAAATTAATTGACAAATTAAAAATATCATACTCTGTAAAGGGCGATGACAAAAAATATTCATTTAAAGTCTTGCCTTTTCCTGTTTTTGAAGAAAATACTTTTAAAGATGATCTATTTAGGCAAAAGCCAAATTATAACCAGTTTAGTTTTTTAAAAGTAGATGAGGAACAAAAAACAATTACATTCAAATCTGGTCAACATGAACTAAAAGAACATTTAATAATTCCACCTAATTACACATTAATTATTAATAAAGAAACTACTATTACATTAAAGAACAGTCATTTGATTTCCTATTCACCTGTCCAATTTATAGGTTCAAAAAGAAAAAAGGTGATTATAAAATCAACTCAAGAAGAAAATAGTGGTGGTGTGTTTATACTACAAACAAATGGGGCATCTTCTGTATTAAAACATGTAAATTTTTTAGGACTAGGAAGACCTAAAACAACATACTGGGAATTAACTGGGGCTGTTACCTTTTATGAAGCCCCTGTATTATTAACAGATTGCCAATTTTCTAACAATCAATCAGAAGATGCCTTAAATATTGTTCGTTCTAATTTTGAAATGAATAATTGTATTATACAAAATACTTTTTCAGATGCTTTCGATGCTGATTTTTGTGATGGTAAGATAATTAATTCTAATTTTTTAAACTGTAGAAATGATGCAATAGATGTATCTGGTTCTACTATAAACATTCAGAATGTAGTTATAAAAGAAATAGGAGATAAGGGAATTAGTTCAGGAGAAAACTCAAAAGTAAAAGCTAAAAATGTTACTATTCAAAAAGCAACTATAGGAGTAGCAGCTAAAGATCTATCTAGCTTAATTATAAATGATGTTATTATCGAAAATAGCAAAATTGGTATAGCTGGATATCAAAAAAAATCTGAATATGGGCCATCTAATATAGTAATTACTAATCTCAAACAACAAAGTAATAATATATTACATCTAGTAGAAAAAAAATCTGTTCTAAACCTTGAAAATCAAAAAATAATTGCCACTACACAAAATCTATATAATTTTTTGTATAAGCCTAAAAAATATTCGAAATTAAAAAAATATATTAATAAATATCCAACCTCTAAACGTCACAAACTATTAGATGAGTTGTTTGAAAAGAACAAAAATACATCGGATATATTGTCAATTGACAAATAAAATACGAAATATTATATGTTTTTAAAAAAATCAATTTTACTCAATATACTTTTATTATTAATCCCTTTCTTATTACATGGTTTTACTAACCAGAGTATTGAGACTGGAGTAGCTCAAAAAAAAACACTTCCTAAAATAGAACTTAAAATAAGTGAACAATCAATGTCTATTTTAATGGAAGATCGTAAAAAAGCACTTGTATTAAGTCAACTTATATCACAATTCAAAAGTATTGTACCAGCAATATTAGTTGTGGATGGCAAAGACTACCCTGTAGAGGTTAAATTAAAAGGTATTTTTGGTGATCACTGGAAAAATACTAATGCATTGTCTTTTAGGGTCATTGTTAAAAGTGGTACTGTATTAGGAATGAAGGCTTTTTCATTACAACACCCAGCAAGAAGACAGTATTTAAATGAATGGCTCTATCATAAAGCATTAGAACACTTTGGGCTGATTGCAACTAAGTATGAATTTGTTCGCTTTTCCTTGAATAACAAATCTTTTGGAACGTATGCCATTGAAGAAGTACCAGATAAATATTTAATAGAACGCAATAAGATGAGGGAAGGGGTTGTTTTACGTTTTGAGGATGATTATTTATGGAATAATTATTTACTAAATAGGGAGGGAGCCAATATTGAAAACCTAAACCTTTGTGAACTCAAACCCTATAATGGAAAAAGGGTCCTTAAAAAAAAGGAATTACGTAAACAGTATACCATTGCTTCCCAATTAATGCATGGATTCATACATCGAAAATTCACTACTTCCGAAGTCTTTAATATCGAAAAATTGGCTCTATGCTTTGCTTTAACTGCTGACTTATTTGGCCAAAATCATGCATTACAGTTACCTAATCTACGATTTTACTACAATCCTATTAGTTCTAAAATAGAACCAGTAGGTTTTGACATTACTGACATCAAAAAAAGAAAGGTACTTCTAGGAACTCATATGAATTATTTATATGATAACTACTTTCATAATGATTCGGCATATCCTAGTTGGTATAGAACTTTTTTTAAAGACCGAGCTTTTTTTGATGCTTATGTTCAGGCATTAAAAAAACTACAAAGTAAAGAAACATTAGACGAGTTCTTTGCTACTATTAATGAAGATTTTATTTATTACAGTCGTTTGCTCAAAAAGCAATTTCCTAAGTTTAAGGCAAATAAAAATTTACTTTACTTTAATCAAAATAATATTCAAAAACAACTCCAAACAAATTTTACACAAACAAAAAAACCTGAACAGTTTCCTAAAGGTAAAATTTATCAAAAAGGTTTAGACTGGAAAAGGGTAGGAATACAAGCTGCTTATGTAGATTATGACAAAAAAAGTCACCAATTAATCATAAAGGTTGGCAATTATTCTAGCGATCCAGTTGAGTTAATTAATATACGAATTAACAAAAACTATTATCACTATTTAACCCAAAAAGTAACTCTACCACCCAAATTACCTTATTATTTTATTAAACATAAAGAAATAAGATTAGATTTAGCAGAAGAGTTTGTTTGGAGTAAGGCATTTAGAAAGAAAATTACAATCTTTTATCAATTAGCTGGTACTAAGGAAGTAGACAAATGTAAAGTATTACCTTTTCCTTTTTTTGAGGAAAGCACTTTTGAAAATGACTTATTTAGAAAACAAGCTAATTATACTAAATTTTCATTCATAGAGGTAGATGAAAAAAATAAAGTACTGAAATTTAAAAAGGGAGATTGGCAAATTGAGGAACATTTGTTAATTCCCAAAGGATATACTGTACAGTGTGAAAAAGGGACAGTACTTACTTTAAAGAAAAAAACAAGTATTATTTCTTATGCTCCATTCCAATTTAAAGGCTCTAAACAAGCACCTATTATTATTCAATCCAAAGATAAAAAGGGAAGTGGTTTGTTGATATTAGAAACTCAAGGGCAAGTTTCTAGTTTTGAACATGTTCACTTTAAACAACTTTCAAATCCTAAAACAGATTATTGGACTTTAACAGGGGCAGTTACGCTTTATGAGGCACCTGTAACATTTAATAATTGTGAGTTCATAGATAATCAATCTGAAGATGCTTTAAATATTGTTCGCTCATCATTTGAGCTTAATAATTGTCATTTTAAAAATATTTTTTCTGATGCCTTTGATGCTGATTTTTGCACAGGTAATATTAAAAAATGTACGGTTATCAACTGTTTAAATGATGGAATAGATGTGTCAGGTTCAGAGGTAAATATTGATGAAGTATCTATGGATGGGCTTAAAGATAAAGGAATCAGTTCAGGTGAAAACTCTAATGTAGTTGCTAAAAATATTCAAATACAAAATGCAGAAATAGGATTAGCAGCCAAAGATTTATCAACTTTAACTATTGATAATGTATCAGTTAAGGATAGTGAAATTGGATGTGCTGTTTATCAAAAAAAACCTGAATTTGGACCTGCTACAATCACTATTAAAAATGGAACCTTTGAAAATAACAAACAAGAAAATCAAATAGAAGCTGGTTCTACCTTAGTTATTGATGGTCAAAAAAAGATTGATAATAAGCACTTATTATATGAAACAATGTATAAAGCTAAGGAACAAGACTATTCTGATTTAGAGGAATATATAGCGCAATATCCTACTAAAGAAAGGTATTTGAAACTTAGTGAATATTACAAAAAAAGAGGGCTGAATAAAAAAAGCCAAGAGGCAGAGCAAAAAGCATCAAAATATCAGTGATAAACAGTCAACTTAAAAGTTGTGAACCTACCAAGTACTATTTAATCATGCACAGTCTTATTTTAAAGCATTGTATATCAATACATTAATTCAAAAAAAGTATTGTTCCATTTTGTTTAGGTACTTATTTTTTTTGGAAAAGATTATTCTACAAAAGAGAGCCAAAATTCAACAATGTCTAAAACCATACTTACTATAAGCATACCAATACTACTATTGTTACATACTTGTTGTGGTAATACCAAATCGGTCTCGAAAACTAGTGTAGCTTCTAAGAAACCTAATATTATCATTTTATTAGCAGATGACTTGGGATGGAATGATGTAGGTTATCATGGAAGTGATATTCAAACCCCTAATATTGATAAATTAGCCAAAGAAGGCATTGAGCTTAACCGCTTTTATGTTAATCATAGTTGTAGCCCTTCAAGAGCTGCCCTAATGACAGGGCGTTACCCCGGACGCTTAGGCATACTTAGAGTAATTTATCCTCAACAAAAGGGTGGACTATCACCAGAAGAAGACCTGCTTCCTGAATTATTAGCAAAAGAAGGCTATCAACATAGAGCTTGTATTGGCAAATGGCATTTAGGACATTCTCATGTTAAGTATCACCCACTCAATCAAGGGTTTAGTTATTTTTATGGACATTATACAGGGCAGATTAACTATTTTACACATGAACGATATGGAGAGTTGGACTGGCATCAAAATTTTGAACCTTGTTATGATCAAGGATATGCTACTGACTTAATAGGTAATGAAGCAGTTAATTATATTGAAACAGTGCCTAAAGATGAACCATTTTTTCTTTACATACCTTTTAACGCTCCTCATACTCCTTTGCAAGCTCCTGAACGCTACTTGAATATGTATAATTATGATCCTTGTAGCCCTACTTTTGCCGCTAAAAATGGAGAATGTCATACACCACGTCGCCCTAATGAATGGGGGCAAGGCAATACTAAACGGCAAACTTATGCAGCTATGGTAACAGCTATGGATGTAGCCATTGGCAGAGTTATTCAAACAGTAGAAAAGAAGGGAATACGAGATAATACAATTATCTTATTTTTAAGTGATAATGGTGGTAATCCAAAAGAAGGAGCCAGTAATAAACCATTATCAAAAGGTAAAAGCACTTATCATGAGGGGGGAGTGAGAGTTCCTGCAATTATCAGCTACCCTAATATGTTTAAAGAAAAACGTAAGGAAATTTCTATTATGGCACATGTAGATATTTTTCCTACTATTTTAAGTTTAATTAACAGTAAATCATTCCCTACCAAAGCCTTTGATGGCTTAGATATGTCCTCAATATTAAAGAGGAAACAAAAAGTGATGGATAGAATATTCTATTTAGGCCCAAAAGCTCTAGTAACCAATACCCACAAACTAGCTTATAATAAACTATTTAACCTCTCGGACAATATCAAAGAAACAAAAGACTTTGCCAAAATAGATACTATTTTATTTACACAACTAACAGATACATTAAATAAATTAAAAGAAAATATAGAAGTTTCTATTGAAACAGATGATTCATTTAAGGCGCATAAAGAGTGGAAAATGCCAAATGATTAAGTACCTAAACAAAGTTAAACAATACTCTTTGTGTAACTAATACATTAATTTTCAATACCTTAGAATACAATTCTGCACAATTAAGTAGTATCTGGCACTTAACTTTGTAGATTAATTTTTTTTTTTTGTAAAAAATAGGAGAGACTGCTTAATTTTGCACAATGATATAATTCTTTTGTATTAAATAAACATACTCAATGAGTACTAAACAAAAATACTCTTTACTTTTTTCGCTTCTCATAATACTTTTATTTCTAATAATCACAGCAATTACTTATCCTACTAGTATATATGTTTTTTTAAAGAAAACATTTATCCCGGCATCTTTAGTAATTATAGCTTTAGTAGAAATTCTTGGAGTTTTTTTTAAAAAAAAGTATCCTGATAAGATAACTCAAATTACTCAACAACTTCCTATCAAAACCAGTCATTTAGCACTTATTTTTCTATTTATTTTTTCCATTACTTTTAATTTATCTGGTTTATTAGAAAAATGGACAAGTGGCACAATCAAAGCACATACTTTTAATGTAGTAGGGGCTTTATTGCCTAGTGTTGATGCTAATGGAGTGTATACAGGTGCTAAGTGTTTTATCGAATATGGAGAATTAGATAGTGCTACTTCACGTCGCCCTTTGAATGCCGTTTTTTATGGCATATTGTTAAAATTAACCAATCAAAACCTACAATTAACTTTACTTATCACAGCCCTGCTGACTTCCTTGGCTCTTTTTTTTGCTTCTAAATCTATTTATCGCTTTTTTGGTTTAACTGCAGCTTATATCATGTTGTTATTAACCAGTCATTTCTATTTGCCTTTTAATGGAACTCTTTTAACTGAACCCGTTGGTTTGCTTATAGGATGTTTAGCGTTTGTGTTCTTATTAGAAGGTTTTTATTTTCACAAAATCAAAGAAGTATTGTATGGCTTACTGTTGTTAGGCATTGCACTTACAGCTCGAGCAGGAGCCTTGTTAGTACTCCCAGCTTTAGTAGTAGCTATAGCTTATGTTTTTCGTAAAAAATATTTCCTAAACTTCAAAGTAGGGGGGCTTGCTTGTTTAATGGTTCTAGCAAGTTTATTTATAAGTCCAACTTTACTCAAGTTTGTTGGAGCATCCGAAGGCTATAGTTATCAAGGAAATTTTTCTTATAAATTATATGCACTAACTATTGGAGGGGCAAATTGGGTGAAGGTGTTAGAGGAACACCCATATATAACAGATAAACCTATGGCAGAAAGGCCTGCTATTATTTATGATTTGGCAGAAAAAGAATTTAAAAAGAACCCGTCTTTATTTTTTAAAGCTATTTTCAAATATTTCTTTGAAGTAGTCAGTAATCCCATTGCCTTTTTTTATCCATGTAAAAGATACTTACTTTATCTTGAGTCTTATCTCTACATATCCTTTATTACTTTTTTCTTGTCCTTTTTTCTTATAAAAGACAAAGGTTTTAAACACATTTTTATTTTTCTTTTAATAGCAGCTTTAGCTATTGTTTTATCACACCCTCTACTGGCCGAATCAGGTGGTTATAGAGTATATGCTGCTACTATTCCTATTAATAGTGCCTTGTTTGCCATTGGAACAGGTGTTTTTATACAACAGTTACCAATGATTGTTAAAAAGGTAATTAGTTTTTTTACTTAAAAATTATTTATAAATAATAAATATTAATAAATGCATCATGGCAATTGTTCCTAAAAACACAAACAAGTATATTGAATTCCTTTTTTCAGTAATATTAATTAGTTTATTTATTATAGGAGCTACACTAACCAAACAATCAAGTCATGGCTTTTATAATATATCTAAAGACAGCTATAAATGTGAGACGAACGATCGGTTAATGGTTTTCAAAAATACAAAAGGCTCATATATTAGAGTAGTTTCTAATCTACATTCACAGACCATGTTACCAGATGTACAACGAAGGTACTATCGTAGATATCTTGCAAATAAAAATCCAAATATTGGCCTTAATTTAGTTCAACCTGGGCAATATTTATTAAGTGTTTTTGACCTAGTAGAGCCTAAAAGCAAAATGGTATATGTTATTTTAGATGAGGATCCAGCACCTTATTTTAATAAGTTTATTACCCTTTGTGCACAACCCATTAATAATAGGTTATATAAAGGAATAATCATTGATCAAGCAAGTAAAACAGAAGAATTAGGTATCCTAAACGCACAAAATACCCAAGTAGACACTCTTCATTGGAAAACTCCCACTTGGATAGATACTACTGCTTTAATTATTCAGGAAGAACAACTCATTGCTAATCACAAAGGCCCAGAAGTATGGGGAAAATCAGGTGGGGTATCACAAAATAGATTGAAAGAAAATGAAGACGGGACAGTACAAACTACAATTAAAGAAATAGATAAGAGTAGAGTTATAGGCTTTTCCCAAAAAAATATTAATCATAGTTTTGGAACTGTTGACTATGCCATTCATTTGAGTAATAAAGGCGAGTTAGTTATCTTTGAAAAAGGAGAGAAAAAGGGAAAATTTGGCAAATATCAAATCAATGATTTAATTGAAATAACACGCTTGAACAACAAGATAATTTATAAAAAAAATAATCAAATATTTTACACATCCCCTACTCCATCTTTTAGTGAGCTAATGATAGATGTTTGTTTTTTTAATAAGAACGCTACCCTATTTAATATAAAAGCCTCTTTTGACTAAATCTAAACACCAAAAATGACGGAGCAAATTTTCAAAATTTTTAACACTCTTTATAAAAAATATTACTTTTTGTACAAGCCCATTTACTTTTTCTATAAAAAAATCAGTGACAAAAGTAAAATTTCTTTTCTAAAAAAACGTGTGGAATCAGGAATGCAAGTAATTGATATTGGCGCAAACATCGGCTTCTACACTATTTTACTGTCTAAATTGGTTGGAGAAAATGGGAAAGTGTTTGCTTTTGAACCTGATGAAACAAATTTTAAGCATTTGCAAGCCAATACCAAACACCTGAAAAATGTAGTACTCAACCAATTGGCTGTTGGAGAAAAAACGGAAACTTTAAAGTTGTATTACTCAGATGAGTTGAATGTAGATCATCAAACGTTTGATAGTGGGGAAAATCGCTCTTTTGTGGAAATCAAAGCAACTTCTATTGATGAATATTTTGAAGAAAAAATTCCAATTGATTTTGTTAAATTAGACATTCAGGGCTATGATTACTATGCAGTGAAGGGCATGAAACAAACTATTCAACATTCTCCTAACATCACTATTTTTGGGGAATTTTGGCCTTATGCACTTCATAAAGCAGGTATTTCTTATCAACAATATTTGGAATTATTACA
>JAHDHV010000409.1 GCA_020631155.1 Bacteroidota bacterium
TCTCGCCCCGTTTTCCAATAAGAACCAAAATGTTTGAGGTAAGTATTTTTATGCCTTTTGATGAACCATGAAGGCACTTTTACATCAACTTCTTCATGTAAAAAGCGCATATCGTGAATGAAATCGGATAGTGAATTATAGTATTTGGGCGTTTCTTTATCTAATGCTGTTTTTTTACCCACTTTTGCTCCTCTAAACACTTGATTAATGGCACTAAACATCAAATCAGATACTTTTTGCTCTGGATTAATCGCTGGCACATCGCCATTTAAGTATAAATAAGCCAAATACATTTTAGCAGCAGGATGATTAGAACGCATTAAACCATCGGCAGCCGCTATGGGATTTATGCCAATTAAATTAACATATTCTTGAATTTTTTTATTGGTAAAGTCTTTTTCTTGCCGTGCTTTTTTGGTTTTATTTACTGCACCTTTGTAACTAGAATAAGTTTTATTGGCACGTCTCAATTGCTGCACAGCTCGGTTTGTACCATCGCCCCAAAGTCCATCTAGTGTACCTTCATACTGTTCTTTTTTCATCAAAAATTCCTGAAATTCTCGCATGGATTGACGCGGAATTGTTTTGTAACGCACATACATTGGGGAGTGAATAGAATAATTAGGGCGGTTGCGAACAAGCTCGTCTAGGGTGATTTTTGAGTAGTTATTTTTGATAGGAATATTGTCACGTCTTTTTCGGTAAACAGTACCATTACTATAGTTTAAGCTTGTGTTTTTAGATTCATTAATTGCATTAGAAGAAGTGCTGTAAGTAGCTGGTTTACTTTGCTTTGTGCTATTTGATTTTGTGGAAGTTTGAACGTTAGAAAGTAGTTGTAAGTCGCTGCTTTTTGTGGAGGTTTTTGGGCTAGGCTTTGAAGATTGTCTGGTCAGCAAACTTTTTTCAATTGCCGACATTGCCTTTTTATTAGCCGCTTTCTTTTTGGCTAAATGTTCGTGATTTAAGGTGCGAATATAACCATCTTGATAACCTAAATCATTTAATTGTTGTAAAACCGATTGGGCATCTTGTCGGCTGCCCCAAACACTTACTCCTACCTTGATATGGTTTTTATCAGGAATAAGATATAGATTTTTGATTTTGCTAAAGTGTTTCCAAGGAATACCATCTTTAAGTTTAAAAGCTCCTAATTGCACAAAATAATGGTCATCCTCTAAAGGCTCCCAAAAGCGCGTAATTGTTGCTTTAGGATAACCCTTTTTCTTTACTTTTTGCAGGGCATCATTAGCTGTTTTCCAATTGCCAAACATTCCCAATCGAACTCGCACCAAATTGTCTTTAGGGGAACGTTCCGCATGTATACAGCCGATGTCTAAGAGTTTGGCATACTTCGCTAAGTCGGGTTTTGCGAATGCTCCCAACTGAATAGTACGGATAGTTTGCTTTTCAGGTGACGCTTTAGGTGAAAAGTTATTTATTGCTGATTTTGAGTGACTTATTGAGCTAGAGTTGGATGCATTTACTGAATTGGTAACAGTAGTGTTAGTTGTTGTAAAAAGTTTACATTCTGCTTTTACAATAAAAGGAAAAGAATACAACAACAGCGCAAATAGGACATAATAAAAACAACGAAAAATACTTAATGAGTCGTTCATTTGGTATAGCTTGATTAATCTTTTTTACTATTGTAATAGACGGATGTTTGAGGCAAAGCCACTTCCATATTAAATTTTTGCATGGTAAAAAGCAAATTTTAGGCTAAAAAAGTGCTTTTCAAGGGGTTTACTCAATTAAAAACTCAATTTTTGCGTGAATAGCATAGTGATCCGAAAGGTCGTCCATGCCTTTTTTCCATTCTTTACGAAAGTACTTTACCTGTCTTTGAATACGTGCTTGTTGACCATTTTGTTTATACAAAACATAGTCCAAAACTTCCTCATAAGGGGCCTTTTTATCCTTAAAATCATCAGCAATAAAGGTGTGTGTGCCGCCTTGAAGTTCCCCATCTTCCATCTCAAAGGTTTCCAACAAACGCTCATAATACTTTTGCTGCTTTTTAGGGGTATTTAAATCGCCAGCTACAATTTGTGGAACACCCTCTTTTTGAAACGGCAATAGCAGCGATTGTTGTATGTGTTGACATTGTGTATGAATGATTTCAGGATGAGATTTTTTAGGATAATTTGCTTGTAAATGTGTATTAATGATTTGAAAAGAAATATCATCTTTGACCGCCTCTACCAATACCGCCCCCTTTCGTGTAATACAGTCTACATTCGCACAATCCGAATATTTAATTTCTTTTAGAACAGTTAATGGCAATTTACTAAAAATCATCAAGCCACTTGTCAGTTTTGGCCATCCTTTTTTATTTACAGGACCAACAATATACGGATAAGTTTTTTGCAAGCCCTTTTTCAAAATTTTAATGGCTCTTTTGTGGAACATCTCTTGAAAAAGAATCATATCGTATTCGCTATTTTCCAATAGTTCTGCGATAAGTCTAGCGCGTTTAGGCTGTTTTTTCTGAGCAGCAATAATCGGTAACATTTGAATATTCCAAGTCAAAATATTTAGCTGCACTGTTGAAGGCGCGACAGTCGTTTGTGCAGTAGGGGAATGTATATTGAATAACAAAAATAAATAGAGAAAAATAAAAAAGCGAATTTTTTTCATGTATAAGTTTTAGAAATTTTTTATTCGGTTCGGTAGAGACAAGGCACGCCTTGTCTCCAACAATTGACGATTAACCTATTTCGTAAATTCAAATGTTTTAACCACCGCCTCGAAAATAGGTAAATTATCAGCAAAATCACCTTCCGAATCAGTGCAGCTGACCAAATAGATGTCCGCTTCATGTGCGACCACATAGCCAAGTACCTTTAGCGGTTTAGGAAAATCCTCGCTTTTGTAGGTATATAACATCTGTTTAGCTTTAAGACCGCCGAATTGAACATCTTTACTATCCAGCAATTGAAAATCGGCAAGTGAATTAGGTAAGTCTTTTTGGTAATTAGTAAAAAACTCTTCCAAATCAGCAGGCAACTGTTCCATCTCTTCGGTTTCCTTATTGTACAATACGCGCCCCCGTTTAAAAGGATTCACAATGATACTTTCGCGGTACTGACTAGGGCGTTTTTCCGAATGAGGGCCATAGGCTTTAATCCCACCATTTTTATACGATTCTTTGATGAGCCAGCCTTTGGGCAAATGCAATTTATAAGGTTTGTATTTGGCAACGCGCTGTTCAATATTAGAACGAACCTGCCCTGCTCTCGGAGGTGCATCTGCTTTTGCCTCTGTTGCCGTAGAGGTAGTTTCAGGCAACGTTTCCCCATCCGATTGACAGGCTTGAAATGCAAACCCTATTAGGGTAATGATTGTAAGGAGTAGTAAGTTTTTTTTCATGAAAAGATAAATTAATTAATTGCGAATTACGATTTTTTTTAAATGTTGTGACATTGTAGAGATAAGACATGTCTTGTCTTTTTACGTGAATTGTCTTTTTCATCGCCAAATATACAAACTTGTTTTGAATGGGGAATATTGTGTGTGGGAGGTTTGGAGATTTGTGATTCGTGGAGAGTGATTCAGTTTTATATGATTTCTGTAGCGACTGCTTTAGCTGTTATATTCTCTACGATATTTTCTCAATCCTTCACCCAAGTTGTGTAATTTGCTGGGGTGATAACTTTAAATTCTGAGTCTGGATAATTATTTTTCCATCCTCTCGGTTGTTTAATTTTTTTCTTTGTATTCCATTTAAATTCATACCCATATAATTTGCCGCCGCGTTCTTCAATCCAATCTATTTCCTGTTGATCATAAGTTCGCCAAAAATAATTATTGACAATCATACCGCTATATTCTTGGTATTTTATTCTTTCACTAATGACATAGTTTTCCCATAATTCACCTATATCATTTCTTAATTCGATAGGATTTAGATTAGCTATTAAAATATTCCTTATACCATTGTCAAAGAAATACCATTTACTGTTTTTAGTAATTTCTTTTCTTAAATTTCTGCTAAATCCGCTTACTCTATGAATGATAAATACTTTTGATAGTAAGTCTAAATATTTTGTAACAGTGTTTCCACTCATTCCTAGTTGACCTCCTAATTCTGTAGCTGATACCAAGCTTCCTGCTTGAAAAGCCAATAGTCTCAATAATGATATTATTTTATGTGAATTTCTTATGTTTTCAAAAGCTAGAATATCTTTTAATAAATAGGATGTTATTAAGTCATTTAAATATCTATTCTTTTGCGCTTTATTTTTTAATTGCAATAGCTCAGGATAATTTCCATATACTAACCTTTCGCGAAGCTTGTCTTTTTGAACCATCAACGATTCTATTGGCTCATACTCTTTTTCCGATAAAGCATATAATTTAAAGGTGTATTTTCGTCCTGTAAGGGGTTCTCCTGTATAATTTTCAACATCAAAAGCGGAGGAACCTGTTACTAATATTTTAATGCCTTTAATTTCATCAACCATTAATTTTAAAGAATTGCCAATGTCGGGAATTTTTTGTGCTTCGTCTATTACTAGAATTCGCTTTCCATCTAGTATTTGTAAAAAATTTTGCACACTTCTCCTTGAAAATAGTTCTCTAGTTGAAACATCTTCACCATTTAAAAGCATATATGGTTCAGTGATTTCATTTAAAATTTGATGAATTAGTACGGTTTTTCCTACCCTTCTAGGACCAAGAAGGACGACTACTTTATTGGGTAGTAAATATTCAAGGAGTAAAGGCTTTATTGTTCTTTCTAAGTATTTCATGTTCTTTATTGAGCAAATTAACGTTAATTCCCTCAATAAGCAAACTTTATTTAGCTAAATTCCCTCAATAAACAAATTTTATTGCTGTTATTTAGAAATTTACAATTTGTAATTCAATTACATGAATTGTCTTTTTCATCACCAAATATACAAACTTGTTTTGAATGGGGAATATTGTGTGTGGGAAGCTTAGAGATTTGTGATTCGTAGATCAGTGATTCGTGTTCCGATATTTTTTTGATAGTGCTTTTCTTTTTATGCGATTTCTGTAACGAAGGCTTTAGTCGTCTTATTTCTGGTGAAATAGAAATATTTACTTGCCTTTCGCTGATTTTTTATTGTAAAAAATAGATTCAATAAAACAACAATTCATTTATTTTAACTATTTGAGTTAGTTTGCCAAGTTTTTGATTTTCACGTATTTATGATTTTTTTCCAAGCCTTAAAAGGTGTGACCCCGCTGGGGTCAAAGAACCTCACTTTCCTTTTTTTCTAACATACTTTGACCGCTCTGCGGTCACTGGACAAACAAATGACCCTAGCAGGGTCAAAGTATGTTAGTTGGAAATGATGACTTAGTAATACGACCCCAGCGGGGTCGAACCCTTTTAAGCAGCGTAAGTAATTGTTAATAAGTGTTTTATGTATTTGGAAGTCGCTATTTTTAATTCTTGTTTTCTCATTTTGAAATCAGCGAAAGGTGAGTAGTTAATTCGTAATTAAGCATTTACCCCCACATTTTCAATTTTCCACTTTCAATTTTTCATTCAATAGCTCAC
>JAHDHV010000410.1:0-2434 GCA_020631155.1 Bacteroidota bacterium
TCAAAATCAGCGTTGCCTATTAAGATTTTCTTTTTTGTGGTCATTTTTATTTTTATCTGATTTATGAAATCAAAAAAAGTTTTTTTCTATAAAAATAGTAAGATAAGCATTTTTCGGTTAGTTTACAATGTCAAACTCTACAAAAAATAGTTGAGAATTTTAATTTTGATTGACTAAACCCGCTCAATTTGCACCCTTACATTTTTATGATAAGGCGTTTTAGCCAATGGATCACAGGCGGTAAGTGAAGTTAATTCATTGGGGGTAACACCGATGGCTTCTTTATCGTAGTTGGGGTAGGAAAAACCGTAGCCATGTGGCATGGATAACATCCCTTTGGGGACTTCATCGGTAATAAAAGTTTTGATTTTAACGCTGCCAACCTCAGAAAAACAGTTCACCCAATCGCCGTTTTCGATGCCGTAGGTTTGTGCATCATCAGGATTGATTTTTAATAAACCCGTTTTATCTTTTTTGCGCCATTCGGGATTTCGCATAATGGCATTTGCATTATAAGAACGGCGTTCTCCTGCCAATAAATTGAAGGGATATTTTTTATTTTTTTCCGCTTCTTTTCGCGCTTTATTTGGCAAATCGTCTAGCCATTCTAGCAATTCGGGGATTTCTAAACGTACTTTTTTATCCTTATGTCGCACCAATTCCCAGCTTTCTTCATAGGTGTGTTTGCTTACCAATGTACCTGATTTACTGTGTAAAATTCGATTGAATAAAGCCTCTCCAAGTGCGTAACCTTTTTCTTTAAATCCCAAACGCCGTACCTGCTTTTCGTATTTTTTGACAAATATTTGCGAAGCAACCCAAATAAAAGCCGCCGATTTTGCATAAGAATAAGGGAGGGCTTTACCAAGCGTTTCCTTCAATATCAATAGCTGATATTTTTTCCATTTTGGCTTAAAAAAAGTAGTCATCCCCAAAGCTGTAGGCAGCAATTTTAGCTTTGGAAAACGCCTATCTGCCTTTGCTACTTGCGCCAATACAGGGAAAGACATCGGTACTTCGCCCATAGCGGACACAATGCGGTGGTAAATTTCTGGTTCGTCAAGGGTGTTGGTTAAAGGCTCACTGATGGGATGCCTGAGATGGAAGAAATTTTCGGGAAACTCCAAATTAAAAAAGGTCGCTTCCATCTTTTCAAATTGCGTTCTGGCAGGCAATACATAATCGGCAACCTTAGCGGTTTCGGTCATCGCCACATCAATGACGACCATCAAATCTAGCTTTTCCATCGCTTTTTGTTGCGCCTTTGAATTGGCGTAATTGCTCACAGGATTGGCACTATCCACGATGAGGGCGCGCAGTCGTTTGGGGTGATCGGTGTCTATTTCTAGGGGCAAAATATTGGGGGGAAATAGCTTACCAATGCCCTTCATTTTGGTGACTTGCGTAGTAACACCGCCCTGTTCTGGCTCTTTGGAATGACCGACTAATGGGAAAAACAGGGTGTGTAGACAGTTTGTGCCTTCTCGCCCAAAATGCCCAGTAACCAAAAACAGCAATCGGGCTAGGTAGGAATTTAGGGTGCTGTTATGGCTTTGTTCGATGCCCAAATCGGAGCGTAGTGCAAAGGTTTTGGCGGTGGCAATGCCTTTGGCGACTGCTATAATGCTACTTTCTGGGATGCCACAGACGAGCGCGTATTTGCCAACAGGAATTTGCTCAAAATGCGGTTTAATATTTTCAAAACCGACCGTTCTTCGGGCGATAAATTGTTTATCTTCCAAATTATTTTGGATGATATAAGCCAAAATCGCCGACAATAAATAAGCGTCTTTCCCCGGCTTTACCTGCAAAAAAATATCGGCTTTTTTAGCAGTCTCAGAACGGCGCGGGTCTACCACTACTAAGGTTTTATTGGGGTTTCTGGATACCTCGTTAACGGTTGGCCGCGCTTTGGGAATACCATGCGCTTGTATCGGATTTGCCCCTATTATCATCACATATTCCGCCTCACCGACAGGCTCGCAATAGTTGGTATTTTGCCGACCAAAAAGCCAACCATTGACCCAAAAATTGCCTGTTTTTTCTTGGGCTAAGGCAGTGTAAATATAAGGCGTATCGCAGGCTAGTCGAAGCATAGCCCCGTAAACGCCACCCATATGATTGCCCTGTCCACCGCCGCCCACATAGGCAATGCTTGTACCACCATAAGTATCTCGGATATGCACCAATTTGTCGGCAATATCCTGAATAGCAGTCTCCCAAGAAACTTCCTCAAAAGTGCCATCGGGCTTTTTCCTCAAGGGGTGTGTTAGGCGAACTTGATGCTGGTAAAAATTAAGTCGTGTCGCCTTTTGACATAGATAACCCTCTGAAATGGGGTGTTCTTTGTCGCCGATAATTTTTTGGAACTGCCCTTTTTCATCCTGTTCTACAAGGATGCCACAATTTTGGCTACAAAGGATACAAGCGGTTG
>JAHDHV010000410.1:2534-5469 GCA_020631155.1 Bacteroidota bacterium
TTCTGAGTTGAAGTTGATGCCGATTAATATTTTTTCTCGTTCATCTGCATAGTATTTTTCAGCATATCCTTTCTCTTTGATTTGGTCTAAAGCAATCTGTCCACTTTCATCTAATTTAAATTCCAAAATGTAAATGTATTGTGATGTTTTAACAACAGCATCTAAACGCCCATCATTGGTATTGATTTCGCTTTCAATATATTGATTTAGATAGAAAAAGACCAAATAAACCAAACTATGATAATAAAATTCGCCTTTAGCCTTAAAAATTTGGTTGGGAATACTTTTGAATATGCTTTTTATCAGACGAATGAGGTGTTCTAATTGTTTGTTTTCCAGAGCTTCTTTGAGTAGTAATACCATAGGGGTAGAGTCGCCATCTTCTAAGTGACTGAGGTAACCAATAATGTTTTGCAATAATGAGTCTTGAACTTCCAAATTAGGGTAATCTAATACATATAAACCGTTCTTTTTTCGTTCTTTAATCGTTAAATAACCTGTTTGGAAAAGCAAAGGGGTTACTTGTAAACGCTTGATGTCGTATGCGGAAAATGCTGCCTGTCCAACTTCTATATTTTCTAACTTTATCTTTCTCTTTTTTTCCATTAGACTTAGTAAAAAAGTAGGCGTTCCCGTTTCAAACCAATAGTTTTTAAACTCTCCATAGTCAAAATAAGACAGCAAAGAATAAGGATTATATAAAAAAGTTTTTCCATTCCAACTATACCCATTATACCATTGCTTGATTTCCGCTTTTAATGCTTCTGATGTACTATTGTTTTTCTCTGCTAATTCAGCTATTTCCTCCTTAAAATTTTCCTCTAATTCTTCTTGTGTGATGCCTGTTAATTTTAGGTAGCGTTTGTGAAAGGTAATGTCTGTTAAATTATTGAGTTCGGAAAAAACACTGACCTTACTAAATTTAGAAACGCCAGTAAGTATCATAAATTCTAGGTACGGATCACAGTCTTTAATAATAGAATAAAAGGTTTTTAAAATAATTCTGTTGGCTTCTGCTTGTTCAAAATTTTTGCCTAAATAATCAATAATGGGTTTATCATACTCATCAATTAATAAAACAACCTGTGTTTCGTGTTCTGCTAGTTTGGAGATGAGTTCATAGAATTTATCTTTTGTAAATCTACTGTTTAAATGAATGCCTTTTTTTGAAGCAATAAGCAATAACTCTTGCCCTATGGCTTCTTCTAAAGATTGATTTTGATAATTTATCTTGCTAAATCTTATATGTATAACAGGATGCTTTTTATTCCAGTCCCATTTATCTTCAATCCAAAGCCCTTTGAATAAATCTTTTCGCCCCTCATAAATGGCTTTTATGGTAGAGAGCATTAATGATTTGCCAAATCTGCGAGGACGAGCATAGAAATAGTATCCCCCATGCTGTGTTAGCTGATAAATTTCTTTGGTTTTATCAATGTACAGCAGATTTTTCTTTATTATTTTCTCAAATGTTTGTATACCTAATGGATATTTCTTCATAGCCTCTTTTTTGTAAAAATACGTTTTTTTTAGGAGAAATGAAAGGGAGCTTTAAGGTAGTGGTAAATTTATTTGCCATAAAAAAATATCATATTTTCAATAAAAAACAAGATAATTTTTTATGTGTGAAGCTATTTTTTTTGAAAATAAAAAACTCATTATTTAGATACTATTTTTTTATTTCCTACTTTTGCAAAGTGCTTATTATATTATAAATAAAAACTAATTATTCTTCCATTTTTTAAAAAAAAGTCATGAAAAAAGCATTTATTATCACATTGCTATGGTGCCTTTCCTTTCAGTTTGCTGTTGCACAAACAAAATACGTCTCAGCAAGCAAATTGCGTCTAAGAGCGCAGCCTACAACAAAAGCAAAAATTTTGGATAAACTTTATAGAGGGGAAAAGGTAACAATTATTAAAACCCTTAGTGATAGTGATTGGGTAGAAGTAGTAACAGAATACTATCAGATAGGATTTGTTCATTCTAAATATTTAGCTGAGGAATTGTCAACTATTTACGGCTCAAAACCTTCAAATAATATCAAAAAATATTACACTTCTTCGTCTAGTGGAAAAAATTATTATTCTTTGACAAGCGGAAATACTTATGCAAAAAGTGGACAACAGTACACAACAAGCAAAAAGACTTATACAACGGGCGGAAAGCGGTATAATACAAACGGAAAGTATACGACAAGCAAAAAGAAAAGGAAAAAAAGCAGTAAAAGAAATTATTCAAACACCTCAGATGGCTATAAATTGAAGTATCAGACTTATAGAGAATACCACAGAGGTCCTAGAGGCGGATGTTATTACATTAACTCAAATGGCAATAAAACTTATGTTGATAGAGACTATTGTAGGCGGTAACTTGACACTGATACATTAAACTTTTCTTTTAATTTAAAATATTGTTTTCACAAAATCCTCACTGACGGTATCGTTAAAAATATTTGCAATATGTCTAAAAAACAAGAATTAGGAAAAAAGGGAGAAAGCATAGCGGCGGATTACCTTCGTAAAAAAGGTTACCAAATTCGAGCGATGAACTGGCGACATACGCCTGCGGAAGTGGATATTATTGCAGAATATCAAGGAGTGATTGTTTTTGTGGAAGTGAAAACACGTAGTACAAACTCGAAAACTTTTGGCTACCCAGAGGATGCGGTAACAGACGCTAAAGAACGCCTACTAGCTATGGCCGCCGAAGCCTACCTCGCCGAACATAATTTGGATGTGGAAATGCGCTTTGACATCATTGCCATTGTGCTTACCCCCTATCAAACCCATATCCGACATATTGAAGATGCTTTCTTTTTTTATGATGAGTAAGTAGACTTTAGTAATTAGAAATTAGAAATTAGAAATTAGAAATTAGTAACTCAACTTTTGCATTAGTGATAATACTATACTGAAAGGGCTAAAAATGCCAT
>JAHDHV010000411.1 GCA_020631155.1 Bacteroidota bacterium
TATTTCCATCGCCATACCAGCTACTAGAATAGGTCACTGTATTGACAATCACGCCTGTATTGCTCACAAGTGTAAGTTCATCCCCTGCATTATTGAGGGAAGGAAAATTGGACAGATCCAATACCGCCCCAAAGTTTTGATAAGCTGCTGCTGCATCCCCTGTTGAGCAAAGAATCAGGTAACTTTCAGGTAAAATACTCACATTGGGAAATACCCCACCTTCTTCGGGATAGTTGTCGGTAATTGTCCAACCATCTAAGGAAATTGCTGCATTTGTGCGGTTGTAAATTTCGATAAATTCAAATTCAGGTAAACCCACAACAGGCGCAGGATCAGGGAAAATTTCATTGATAATAATATCGTTAGGCTGTGCTTGATAGAAGCTAAATTCTAGCGTAAAAGCCTCCATTATATTGCCAGCCATATCGGTTATATTTGAAACCGCTAATATATTATTCCCATCAGAAGTAAACGGGCTAGGGAAGCTTAGACGGACAATTGTTGGCTCAATCAGGGTCGCTGTTGTTGGGGAAATATTGTTGTTGAGTAGGTAAAGATTGGTATTCTCTGCAGTTGTAGGATCAATAGGTTCAGAAAAAGCGACTTCCAAAGTTTGTGCATCTACCACCGACCAAGCTAAAATCATAGGCGGTGTATTGTCTACAATGGCATTTCCTATGTATATATCATCAAAGAAAAATTTGGCTGCATTACCTGAAGTATGTTTGCAAACAACACCAAAAAAACTACTGCTTGTCAACTCATTATCACTTCCCATCCCATCCAATACATAACCATCGCCAGTTGCATCTATAAAAGTCTCCCAATTGCCCATATCATCACGTACAACCTTAATTCGCATTTCAGGAGAAGAAGCAACAGTCTCATCTGCACCGCGAAAAACCAAGCTGGTAGTGCTACCTATTTGCTTATACAACTCAATAGCATCACTACTACCATTTTCTCCCAACTGCAAAAAATAGCCATTTAAGTCCCCCTCTAAGTCTTCCTGATCGGAAGTCAGGTATATACGAAGATTATTGTTATTTGAGGGAGAAAAGCTCATTTTCACATACAATTGCCATTCTGTAGCGACTGCTCGCTCATTTGCTGTTACTAGGTGTACTACATCAGTTCCTTCACTATTTAATTTTAATTGCTCGGCACTAATGATAAACTGTTCGGTATCACCTGTCCAAGTCGGATTATTGGTAAAGTCGCTATCAATAAATCCCTCACATAAACTGTAGGTTTCAGGATCAATATTGTCGCAAATCAGTAGGTTTTGTGCTAGAATGGGTAAAGTAGTGAATACGCTGAAAAAGAGCGTGATAATAGTTAGTTTCATGACTTATATTTTCTACAAATAATTGCTGAATGGATTGTTTGGCTTTTTGGCTTTTTAGATATTTAGACTTTTGGCTTTTTAGACTTTTGGCTATTTAGCTTTTAGAAATTAGTGATCAGAAATTGGAAATTATTTTTTAAACTTTATTTCAGCTATAATTTTTTTGACTATCAATTATTTACAATAAATTTAACGGCTAAAGCCATTGTTGCAGAACTCATTCAAAAAGAAACTAAAAAGCCAAAAAACGAATCGCTAATCTACTAATCACGAATCCACGAGTTGTCAAAATAAGCAAAAACTGTTTGGGTGAAAAGCATGGCATTTGAAACATACCTTTTCATCTAAAAAAATAAAACTCTAAATTAGTAAAACATTTTGGTTGTCGGTTCGTATAAGATTAAATTTATTCAATAATGCTATAACATTCCAGAATGTTCGTTGAGAAGTTAAATAATATTACCTTTTCAAAAGTTATTACTCAATTTTGATTTTTTTATTCATTCAATACCTTACCTGTGTTATTAGCCTTACTTTTTGTCTTATTGCCTTTTGAATTTTTAGCCGTTAGAATTTTTAGACATTTACCTGATTATAGTAGATAAAATCTGACTCCACACATGCATTTAAATAAAATATTTAATACTCGCCTTTTATATATAAAATTTGATGGGTATGTTTCATTTTCTTCCTAACACTTTAGTTCTAAGATTGCTATTTAGCTATTTAGACTTTTGGATATTTAGCTTTTAGAAATTAGCGATTAGAGATCAGAAATTGGAAATTAATTTTCGAACCTTTTTGTATGTATAAATTTTTGATTATTAATTTTTTACAAAACCTATAACGGCTAAAGCCGTCGTTACAGAACTCATTCAAACAGAAACTAAAAACCTCGTAAACGAATCACTAATCTACTAATCACGAATCCACGAACTGTCAAAATAAGCAAAAACTGTTTGGTTGAAAAGCATGACATTTGAAATATACCATTTGATAATTTTTTATTCTTAATAATTTTTATTTTTTTTGCAAAAAAACGAAACTATAATGTGTATATTTGCTGTTGCTAATATGCGTTCATTAAAAAAAGAGTTTTTTTATAAGCAACTTGACAATGGTAAATTAGGAATGTGTTTCCTATTACACCTAATCCCTTGCCACATAAATGTGCTTGTTCAACTTGCCTTTTGGCTCTTTAACCTAGTATGTTTCATTATCATCCTAACACTTTGCCTCTAAAATTGATATTTAGCTTTTTAGACTTTTGGCTTTTTAGCTGTTAGAAATTAGCGATTAGAGACCAGAAATTGGAAATTACTTTTTAACTTTTATTCAACTATAAATAATTAACTATCAATTACTTACAAGAATTTTAACAGCTAAAGTCGTCATTACAGCACTCATTCAAAAAGAAACTAAAAAACGAATCGCAAATCTACTAATCACAAATCTACGATCTGTTAAAAACACAAACTGTTTGGTTGAAAAATACAGTATTTGAAACATACCTTTAACCTTTTAGTAATGCGGAAATAATAAGTTGAACCATAAAGCCAAAGTAGTTTTGCTTTGTACAAGGCGAAAAACGTAGGCATAGTGGAGCTCTGTCGAGGCTTTTCAACGAAGTACAAGGCAAAATAACAAAGGCAACTGGTTCAACTTATTATTGTAGAATTACTTAGTAATCAACCTTCAAATTTTACTAATATTTTTTTCAAATAAAATAAATACTATGGAAACATTAGACAACATGGCTGGAGATCATCTCAACCTGTCTAACGAAACAGAAACCTTTACAGACCTTGTGCCTTACATCAAAGAAAATGTACTAGGTGCCGCCCGATGGCAAATGTTTTATGTCATTACAGGTGGAATTTTCTTTGCTTTATTTGCTACCTTTAGCCTTACTATGGTGATGGCACAAATTGGCAGTATTCTTATGGTTGGCGGTCTTTTTCTATTGTTCATCACTGCAATTATTGGTTATCTTTATTGGCAACTTTACCAAGCAACAAATGCCATCGAAAAATTTACAGTTGATGAACGTGTTGATTCTTTTGAAAAATTGCTAAAAAGCTATAAAAACTACTGGCGGTGTTATGGTATTATAATGCTTGTGACAGCACTCATTGTTTTATTAGCCATCTTAGTTAATTTAGCTTCTTAAGTAATGCTACTCTTATTTAAACAATTTACCCAATAACTTTTATAATAAAAAAATATGACTACAAAAAGTAAATACAATAAAACTCATTTGAGCGATAATGCTAAAAACAGCCTTAACAGTCTTAGTCGTTGGATGAAAATAAGTGCAATTATTAAATTTATAATTATTGGACTTGCTATTCTTGCAAGCCTAACTACCTTCTTAGGGTTGTTGTCTGGAATGAGTAATTCTCCGATGGGAAGTTTTTTACCTACAACTACTATCATTATTGGTATATTAGCGCAAATTCTTCTTTATAGTTTTTGGTTTTATATTACCCTACAAATTTTTCAATCTAGCCAACAGTTTCAAGCTTATATTGATAAAGGAAATAAAAGCAATCTTAAAGCAGCCTTCCAGAAAAATAAAAATTACTGGAAATATTCAATTGCATATATATTTCTTGCAATTGCCAGCTATGCGGTTCTTTTAAATACTATCACCTCACTAATACCAAATGCAACAGATATGTTTAGGTTATTTGGGGGCGGCTTTCCTTCTCTTTAAATACACCTATTAAGTACCTAGACTTGAGACTTGAGACTTGAGACTTGAGACTTGAGACTTGAGACTTGAGACTTATAGCCTCTGGCTACAAATTTGCTTCGGAGCGAGGCAAAGCCTCACACCTGTCACATCTTACAGGGACAGAGGTTCCACCTCGCGCCGAAGCAAACCTTATAACACCTCAATCACAATTTTCCCCCTTACCCGATTGCTTTCGCTATGCTCATGAGCGGCCGCTACCTCTGAAAGCGGATACACCTTGTCTATATGGGAACGCAACTGCTCTGCCTCAACCAAATCGCCTAATATTTGTAGGTCTCGCCCACTAGGTTTTACCATAATAACTTTAGATTTTCGCCGACTAAACAACGACCATAAACTATTGACAAACTCCTTAGGCCCTGGCTGTGAAGTGATGTAAATACCATCTGCGGCCATCACCGATTTACAAGCAATAAGTGATTTATTGCCTACCACATCAAAAACGATGTTGTACACCTCATCCCCTTGTGTAAAGTCTGCTTGTGTGTAGTCAATCACCTTATCTGCGCCAAACTCTTTCGCCAAATTCATATTTTTACCACTGCAAACAGCCGTTACTTCTGCGCCTAGTGCGTTGGCAATTTGTAAGGCATACAAACCAACCCCGCCCGATGCCCCATTGATTAATACTTTATCTCCACCCTTCATTTTTCCCTTATCTCTCAACGCTTGTAGCGAAGTGAGTGCCGCCAAAGGTACTGCCGCCGCTTCTTGATGACTCATCTTATTGGGTTTTAAAGCAACTGATTCGACAGGCACACGTACATACTCTGCATAGGCACCACTTGTTAAGGTATCTAACATAGCGTATACTAAATCGCCTACTTGAAAGTTGTGTACTTTATGCCCTGTAGCAACTATTTCTCCCGAAATATCGCAGCCTAAAACAAAGGGCAGTTTGTGGCGAGTTAAAAATTTGAGTACCCCATAGCGCAGTTTCCAGTCAATGGGATTGACACTCGAAGCGTGAACTTTTACCAAAACTTCTTTGGCCTTAATAGAAGGGCGCGGCAGGTCGGTATATTCCAGAACTTGACTACTGCCGTATTTTCTAATTAAAATGGCTTTCATATTTGCTTGATTTTAGTGATTAGTGATTAGAGTAAAAATATTTCAACAACTAAAAAGCTTGTGCTGTTTCTAAGATAGTCTATTTATATAAGAAAAAAATGGCACTATTTTAAGGGTAAAGTAATAAGTGAAGTTGAGTGTGTCAAGGATTTAGGGAATAACGAAATGTTATCCAAATGAAAGGAGAACCTTTACTTTTTCTAAAATAAAATATTCTTTTTTTCTTGACAAAAATTCAAAAGGGTACACAAAAGTCATCGTTTTTTTTCGTAGAGCAGGTTCATGAAT
>JAHDHV010000412.1 GCA_020631155.1 Bacteroidota bacterium
TAGAGCAACAACAAAAACAGGGTAAACTAAAAAGTGCACATTTGTAGCACTACCTAAAAAAATAAAGTATTGAGAATCAATTCTTTATGATAAAATTGTGCACAATTAAATAGTGTTTGGCACTTAAAAGGTAATCAACTGTAAATGCATATTATTAATGAGCAGGCTATGAAAATTTTGGAGAAGGTGATTCCTTTAATTCCTATAATGCTTTTTTTTTGGTGGTTATTAACTACCTATTGGTTCACTTGTTGGTACTACGGGCATAATTGTGACTTTTTTGCTGCGGAACCAAAGTTTGATTCCCTAGTTATTGTTTATAAAACAGATACTATTGTACAAGCCGAAGCAATATCCTATGTTCTATCTAATCCTATTGCACATAGCAGCAATAATTTAACAAAAACATTAGATATATTAGCAAATTTTTTGAAGCAACGGCCAGATACAAAACTTATCATAACAGGTAAGCATAATTCGGAAAAAGAAACAGCACCATCCTATATCCAACTAGGACTATTCCGTGCCGAAAAATTACGAGATAGTTTAGTTGCTAGAGGAACAACTCATCATCAAGTTGAGGTAATCGGGGAAAGTAGGGACTTACAAATTTATCAAGATACTGTACGACAAGTTATTGATTTTAAAGTTGTTAGTAAATTGTCTACCGTTGATCCCGCATTACAAGATTTTTTTTCCAAAAAAGAGGAAATTGATTTATTACTTGATGTGAGTAATCATAGCTTACATCCTCTTGTTAGAGAGGAGGAGAAAATGATTTATCTAGAACAACTTCGTATACACTTAGAACAGTATCCTGATAAAAAAGTGTATATTTATTTGGATAAAACACAGGACAATAGCAGGAAGATTAGCCTCAATTATTTCACAAGCATGGGGTTTAGAACTGAAACAATTGAAATAAGAAATTTTGATGAGTTTCCTGAGAGAAATTTCCAATTTCCAGTTATCATTAAATAAAATAGGATAGGTTTACAAGTGCTACACAATAATTAAACAGCGCGCTTTGTTTTATTGTACTTAACTATTTGAAAAAGCTCTTTATCCAGATTTTTATTATTTATGGTAGGATAACTAATGTAGTATTGCCATAAGTCCTTAATAATGAGTTAATTATTTTACGCCTCCAGTCTCTATCTAGCTGCTTAATACACCCATATAAACTATTATCTACTACTACGTACAATTCAAAATATTTAGTAATTCAATAACTTAATGGATATATGTTTTGGGATATTTTATACATATCTTTTTGGTTTGGAATAACCGCTTTTTTGGTATTTTTATACTTTAGAGTGAAAGTTGTGAAACAAAGTGATGCTTTTGAAAAAGTGCAATCTAATTTGGAGCGCACTCGTTCAAAGTATAACTTCTTGTTAACACGTCATGATAAATTAGAAGAAGATAAAAAAAGCTTAAAAGAAACAATAAGTTTAAAAGAGCAACAAATACAAGAACTGAATAAAAAATTGCGTTTTTTAGAAGGCAAAAGTAAAACAGACAATGCCAAAATTCAGGTATTAGAATTACGAAAAACAAAAGCAGAAGAAGAACGTGCACAATTGAAGCGTTCGGAGAGTGAGGTAAAAATATTACGTATAAGGGCTAATAAGGCGGAAGATGAAAGCAAAACATTAAGCAAAAAAATACCACTTTATCAGAAAGAAATTAAGAATTATGAAAGTAGATTAAAGAATTATCAAAAAATAGAACTAGAATACAATGTGTTAAAACCTAACAATAAAATTTTGAAAGAAAAAGTAGTAGACCTAGAAAAGCGCATCAATACACATAAAGACGATAAAAAACAACTTAATGATAAATTGCGTGTTTATGCAGTTCAAATAGATGGACAAAAAAGTGATATAATAAAGTTACAAAAAATAGCTAATGAACACAAAATGTTACTAAGAAATTTTGAAAAAACAAAACAAAAACTACAAAAAGCAACTAACGAATTAACGTTAGCTTTAAACAGTAATAAGCTTCTTAAAGGCGAGTTAAAAGCACTGGAAAATCTCAATAAAGCACTAGAGAAAAATGTTAAGCTGCTGGAAATCAAGCAATTACGATGAGTGTAGTTTGTAGTTATGAGTGGTAAAGACGCAAAATTTTGCGTCTCATGGAAGATTATAAACGGAAAATGAAAGATGAACTATCAAAACAGAGCAATAATTTTACTTCTCCGCATATACCCAGTAATACCGCCATAAATCTTTTTGCAGTGCCTTGTATTGATGGTAAGCCCCGATGCCATTATTAATGGTATGCACATT
Organism: Bacteroidota bacterium; assembly: GCA_020631155.1. Lineage (GTDB taxonomy): Bacteria > Bacteroidota > Bacteroidia > Chitinophagales > UBA2359 > JAHDHV01. The sequence goes on from JAHDHV010000412.1 coordinate 2,298, forward strand.
GCCATAGGATCTGCCAACTAAACGATGGGCTTTGCCTGCTAAATTGGCAAGTAGAGAAAGATAGTATAAACGTTTAGATGAATAAGAAATATTTTTAGTGATATTTTGAATCGCCAAATTTTTAAAACCTACCGACACCGCATCAGCACAAAAAGTATCTATAACCGCCAATTCTTTGACTGCCCAAGCGTTTACCCATCGCTGCATGAGTTCCTGCTCGTTAGGTTCGGTATGTCGTTTACTGGCAAAACCATCGGCTACGATTAGCCGTCCGCCTTTTTTGAGCAGTCGGTAAGCTTCTTGCAAAAATGCCTGCTTCGACTCAGCATAACATACACTTTCCAATGCCCAAACCACATCAAAACTTTCCGCTTCAAAAGGCGTTTGACAATAATCGGCAACTTCAAAATGACAGCGTTCTGCCACTTGATGCCGCAAGCTGTTGGCCTTAGCTGTTGCCACCTGTTCCGCGCTTAACGTAATGCCAACCACCTCACAACCAATGTGCTGTGCTAAATAAATACTACTGCCCCCAACACCACAACCTGCATCTAGCACCCGATCGTCAGCTTCTAGGTGAGCAACTTCAGCTAGTATTTCATTAAAACGAACAAGCGATTGCCGAAAGCTATTGACCTGCTCATCCCAATAGCCAAAATGAATCGCCATGCTTGTGTCCAAATCCCATACATCACGATAAGTAACCTCGCCTGCTCGGTAATAATCCACAATATTTTGCTGGTATTCAGATAGTTTTGTTGTTGTTATGGGGTGGTGCATACGCTTATTTTTTTACGGGCTTTTTTTACTCAATGTTCAAGTTTTCTCATGAGTTTTAAGAAGATGAAAAATGAGGCAAGATGGGATTTATCCTTAATTTTAGATTTAATAAAATGAGTAAATATAATATGCGTTTTTTTTGTCAAAAATCTTGAACATTGAGTGATTACTTATCAGTGTTTTAAATGGATTTGAGTACTTAGACATAAGATTTGAGACATGAGACATGAGACATGAGACATAAGATTTGAGATAATCAACTCACTATCAATGATTTATGAGAAATCCAATGGTTGTTTAATTTTGTCTAATTACTTACTTAGCACTTTTGTTTAAATCTTTTTCCTCTACAAAAACACGATCTTTACCCAAAAATTCAGGCGTTTGAATAGAAATAACTTTTAAGGGACGACTGCCATAAACTTCGGTGACTGCATGAACAACGCCTTTCGGAATAACAATCCAATCACCGGGATGAATGTAAGTAGTATCCTGTTCTATTACCATTTGGCCGCTACCTTCCAAGATATACACCTGCTCGGTATGTTCCAAGTGACGATGTGCTTTTACACCCTTTTTTACCCAGATAACAAAAGTACTTCCTAGCGAATCGGAATGGAGTTTTTCCACTTTTATATTGTCATAGTCTTCGGAAGCAAGCATTCTCTTAGGCTGGAAGATAGTTGCTTTTGCTGAAGAATTTTCTTGTGTTGTCTCCTTTTTTTGAGGTACACTTTTTTGTGCACAAGCAGTTAAGGAAAAAAATAATAGGAAGAGTAAAAAAGAATGTAGGTAGTATGATGTGTACATTGATAAAATAAGTTTGATGAAAAGCATCTATTTATCATCCTTAAAAGGATGCCTAGGAGTCCAGTCATCTTCTCGGAAATGATCGATTAAGGGGCGCAACATGCGATTGGAAATAAAGTTTTTGTGTCTGATAAAGGAATTCATCTCAACGGCTACGGCACCTAAAGTACTTTTGATTTCAGAAGCAGTTCGTCCAAAGGAAATGGTTTGCGCTTTTTGCTCAATACCCATATTAACAATGTCGTACAAAATATTGTTGTATAAAGCAAAGTTGCGATTGTAAGCAGGATCATAGCCAACAAAATGCGCCTCAAGGTGAGTGCCAAAGGTGAAAGTACAGATAAAACCAATGAGTTTATCTTCTAAATAATAGCCAATGAGTTGAAATTGTTCGCCGAGCTGCTTTTTGAGGGTAGAGAAATAAGTAGGAGTAGCTTTAGCCATATTGATGTCGGCACGGTCGGCAACGTATTCATAGAGTTCATAGATGCGGTTTAGTTGTTGCTCAATTTCGGTTAGGGAAAGGGAGCGTCTGATAATGGACTTGCCTTTTTTTCGCTTGCTTTTCGCGCGAACCCTATATTTGGAAGACATACTGGATAGATAATCTTGAAAATTATTCCATTTTTCTTTTACATATAAAACCATATTGGGTTGGCTGGCGATTTCTTGAAAGCTATAGTCAACCAATTTTTGCCCTTTAGAAAGATTGTTAGGGTGGAAGTCTTTAACCAAAATGGCAGAGATGCTTTTGCCACTTTTTTGCTCCTCTTTTTGAATGGTTTCGATAATGGCTTCTAAGAGATGATAGGCTTGTGGGGCAGCTACTTGTGAGTGGTAATAAAATCCATATTCACCAGTAACTAAGGCATTTCCACAAACTAGCAAACGCATCGAAAAGGAGTCGAGTGTTTTGCGTATGATGTTTTTAAATTGTTTGCTAACAAATGCCCCCGGACATTCGCATTTGCTTTCTTTGGTTGTTGCTGTTTGTGCCGCTTTTTCCTTTTCTCCATAACGAAAATTTTCGCTGGTAAACTGTAACAATTGGAAATAGGCAATACCAACAGGAACTTTTTCCTTGTACAATACCGCATAGCGGCAGTCAATTTTATCCTTATTGGTTTCTTCTAAAACAGCAAGATATTTTCTTTGAAGAAAAAGCTGTTCTTTAGGAACAATTTCATCCCAATTGGTAGCTAGAGCAGCTTGTGTAATAGAATGAAATATTCTAAAATCGTAAGTTGTATCCAATTGAACTGAATAACTTTGTAGAAAGTTAGGGCTGTAATTGGCAATTACATTGATATAACCGATCATTTCTTATTATTAACTACATTTAATACCTCATTATAACGTATAATACGCCAAAATGATTCTATTTGACAGGGGTTAAAATAAAACTTTTTTTCAGAAAAAAAAAGCTAAAAATTGTGTAGTAAGTGGCATAACAAAACATTTGATGTTTAATTGCTTACTTACTACACAACTATCTAATTAGATGTTAGACATTAGATGTTAGACATTAGATGTTAGACATTAGATGTTAGA
>JAHDHV010000413.1:0-1422 GCA_020631155.1 Bacteroidota bacterium
CGACCCCGATGATTGAGCATTAGGAGCGCAGCGACTTTTGCGAAACAGAGGGGATAGCCCCAAAAAGGTAAAAAACAAATTCCTCACCCTTAAATTCTACGGCTTAAAATCTAAGTTCTGAATGACTAAACGACTTTTATAGCTTCCTTTTTCTTTATCTTCTATCAAAATAAAGGCATCACCATAATACAATGAAAGTTGTTCGCGGATATTTTTTAAGCCGACTTGTAGACTGTTTTTATTTATATTTCCTTTATTCTCACTTACTGAATTGATGACTTCAAAAAGAAATTGTTTCTCGTCAATTTCGGCAAAAATATGCAAAAAACCATGCTCATTATGCTGAATATCGCCATGTTTGATGGCATTTTCAAGAATAGAGGTTAAAATAAATGGAATAATTTGATATTGTTCAGTCGTTCCGTCCACATAAAAATCAATATTATCCGATGCTGGCTCTTGCATTTTTACCAAATCCAAATAATCTTGTACATAAGCCAATTCTTTAGCCAATGGGATTTTTTGCTGTGTACCTGCATCTACACTATAACGCAATACGCTGGACAATTTAGCGACAAAATTAGGCACTTTTTCATCCTTACGAGCAATTAGCGCATTTAAATTATTCAAAACATTAAATAAAAAATGCGGATTCATTCGCGCTTTCAATGCATCAATCTGTAGTTGTTTATTGGCAGCTACCAATTGGAGATTTTTCTGCTGTGTTAATTGATTTTTTTCCGCAAAATAAAATAGCCATGCTAGTGTTGTAAATAGGCTTGCATTGAGCCATAAAGAAAATAAATTACGTAATCCTTCTGCCTCGTATAAGTGTTTTTCTAAACCAGAAAATCGAACAAAAACAATGTATACTACTATTACAATCAATGAAATAAGTATCTTTAAAAGTCTTTTTTTAGCCGTTAAAGTTTTTAAGAAATAAACATTTACATAAAAGACAATGCCATAGCCTACGACCTCAACAAAGGCAAAACCAAGGGCTTCCCACCAAGCGGTTTCAAACCAATGATAGTCAAAAATAAATAAAAGCATAAACACCCAAAGGGCAATGTGTAGATAATATTTGCTGCTTAATTGTTCCATAAAATTGCCTGAAAATGCTGAGAACTTGTTTTGGTAATGTGACAAAGTTAAGTAAGTTTTTAGACATTAGACGGGAGACAGGAGATTTGAGACTTTGGATTTTGTTAAAAGCCTTATAACCTTCCAAACTCTAAAACAAACCAACAGTTTCAACAATAAAAGTTATCCATGAATGGGCATTATTTGGGAGTGAATGGTCAAAATACCACTCCTTCCCAAAAAAAGTAGCTTCATGTATACAATACGGCAGTTCATGAATTAGATTTTTTGGCTTGGACAAAATGGTGGAAATTTGTTGTAGAAATTACGAGATACAGG
>JAHDHV010000413.1:1522-5401 GCA_020631155.1 Bacteroidota bacterium
TTAAAAAAAATGAATTATTTAAAGAATATCGCCATCATGCTATTATTGTCTTTTTTAGTGGTAGCTAGTTCTTGTGCTAAAGAAGAAACTTTGCAAATCGAAGATATACAGGAGGAAACACAGCGCAAATATAGTAATACTAATAAGCAAGTGATTGTTTTAGCTGCACCTTCCATTTATAATAATTACTATGCACAGGTATTTGATGATATTGTTGATTTTCAGGTAGATTACGCCAATGCTATTGATGGAAAAGATGAGGTAATTATTTTGGTAGATAAAGCAACGAAACCTCACTATCAGGGGCGAGTACCCAATTATGTGTTGGTAGAGGCAAATATTGAGGATATTTGGATTAGAGATTTTTCGCCTGTTGTCGCTGGAGTGCAAATTAAATTTGACTATCTACCTGATTATTTGAGCACAACAGATGCTAATTTTATTGATAATAGCTTTGAAAAATGGTATCAACAAGTGGGATTAAGCTATGGCAAAAAATCCAATCTTATATTAGACGGTGGCAATGTGGTTGGCAATGGCAAAGGAAAAATCATTATAACCGATAGATTTTTATACGATAACCCACAATTTACGAAAAATCAAGCAAAAAACAAACTAAAACAGTTGCTAGGGGCTACACATGTTGCTATTATTAAGGAAACTCCCGGCGATGCAACAGGACATTCAGACGGGATGTTGATGTGGGCAGATGACAATACCATTATTTTACACGATCAGCCTCAAAGTGTAAAAAAGCAAATTTTAGATGAGTTGAAAAATTCATTTCCCAATGTAAAAATTGTTATCGCAGCAGACTATTATGAGGATGAAACTTGGGGCGGTTTTAGCTCTGCCTGCAATATCTATGTCAATTCGTTGGTGACCAATCAGTATATCTATGTGCCAACTTTCAACAGTCCACATGACAAAAAAATGCTGGATTTTATACAGTCGCATAGCAGCAAAAAGGTAGTGGCAGTAGCTGCCGAAAAGGTTTGTTTTATGGGGGGCAGTGTTCGATGTTTAAGCTGGCAATTGGATGGGCAGTTTGCAGACGATATTCTATTTGAATAGGGAAAATATTGTATGTTTTTAATATTATTTTGATTTCCAATGGCTTTTTTTTAGTCATTGGAAATTTTTTTTTTTAAAAAAAACAGTTGCTTTGATTGCAAAATCAAAAAATGAAATTAAAACAAACCCTTAAACCATTTTTCACTTTTAGGTTCTAAAACGACATATTCAACACAACAAAGAACCATACAATTTACTACATCTATTTCAAAAAGCCCCCTACCGCATAGTTTTTATTTTTCACTTAAATAAGTTATAAGCAATAGCTATTAGCTAAATTTTTTTAACCACAACACAAGCAATTGATTATTAGAAGCTAATACAATATTAAAAACTTATACCTTATTTTCTAAAACTCAATTAATCATGCGTAGTATCACAGCCATCCTAATGTTATTAATCAGCTTTAGTATTTTAAGTACTTCGTGTAATAATGCCAAAAAATCCCTTTATTCTGGTGATTATGACAGTTCTATTAATAAGGCAGTTAAAAAATTGCGAAAGAAGCAGGTTAATGAAAAATATGTGCTTATTTTGGAACAGGCATATAACAAAGCAAACGCTAGAGATTTAGAATACATTAGGCGACTAAAAACAGAAGGCAGCCCTCACAATTGGGAAAAAATTTACAAATTATACGCTGACCTCGTTAAAAGACAAGAAAAAATCCGCCCTATTACCCCTCTTTACTATCCAAATAATAAAAAAGCTCATTTACCTTTTGGCAACTACAGTCAGGAATTAGCAACTGCGAAACATAAAGCTGCGGAATATTTATATGCAAATGCTAATCAACTACTTAGCACTAATCGAAAAGAACAGGCGCGCTTGGCTTATGATAAGTTGAATCGCTTAAATCGCTTGTATCCGAACTTTCGGGACACTGATCGTCAGTTGAACAAAGCCAAAATCTTAGGCACTAATTATGTGCTGCTTAAAATTGCTAATCATTCGGGTTTTCCGTTGCCTGTGTCCTTTGCGAATAATTTAACAAGCGTTAATCGCAATCGCCTAAATGATGATTGGTTGGATTTTCACACTAATGAAAATCCTCACTATGCTTATGATTATGATGTGGTTATCAATATACAACAAGTAAATATTACGCCTGAATCGGTGAAGGAAAATAATTTTAGCAAGGTAAAAGAAGTTGAAAAAGGCTGGGAATATGTCTTAGATGATAAGGGGAATGTGCGAAAAGACAGCTTGGGTAATGACATCAAAATACCTAAATTGGTCAGCGTTGTTTGCAATATTCAGGAGGTTATTCAGCGTAAAGAAACCAATATCATTGGTAGCGTAGATTATTTTAACCGAAACACCCGACAGTTACTTGGCACTTATCCGATTGCTGCAAATGCTGAATTTCGCAATCATTATGCTATTACAGATGGCAACGAAAAAGCTCTTACAGATGAGTTAAGAGATGTAGCTAAAAATCGCCCCTTACCATTTCCACAAAATATTGATATGGTGATGGATGCTGGCAATAGTCTGAAAAAAGCTGTGAATGATGTATTATGCAAGCGCAAAGATTTAGTAATGAGATAATTAAGCTAATTAACTTCAATTAATTATTGAAGTTTTTGCAAAACGAGATTAAGCGTTTTTTCATCATAAAAGTCTAATAATAAGTAACTTGTTCAAGGTCTTATTAAGTAAAAAAGTAAGTAAGTTAGCTTAAACTGTTGATTATTATTCTTTTATAAAAAGAAATGCCAATTTAAACTAAAGTCCCAAAAATACCTCGAACCTCATGAAAACTAATCGAGTGTAGGCTGCCAACTTGCACTCAGGAAGTAAGATAAGTGCTGTTTTCATAATTGTTCAGCCCCACCCTACTGCTCAAAGGTGGGGCTTTTTTTTAGACTATCTTAACTTATCACCTGTCCATTCCTTATGATTCTAAAGGGCTTAGACTTTTTACCCATTAGATATTTAAACTTAAAAAAGTTGACAATTTGGGTATCTATTGCCCATATTTTAGCATGATAGGGCAAGTCAATTAATGATTCTATATTTCTGCCTTTACTTGCCAACGCAAAGCCTCCTGCCGTTTTTCTAAAATCTTCCAAAATTAAGCAATCATCAAATAACTTTAGAGAATCTTGATAACGTTTTCGATTTGCATCGTGCAATACCAATATTCCATCATCTGCTAACAATTCAAAGGCTTTTTTAACACAGCTTTCTCGCGCCATTCCATCCACCAATACTAACTGAAAAGGCTTTAATTTTTCTGGAAAATCTACATAATTTTTAAAATCCTTATAATCTCCTTCCAACAACCAACTTTCTGTTTCGGCAGTTACATGGTGAAGTTTTAAAATGTTATCCACCCCTTTTTTAGTTGCCATTTGTTTCACCTCCTCAAACCACTGTTGATTATGTTCTACACTGTGCCAAATTGCCTTATCTGGCAAAAAAGAAAGAAAATGCAAAGAGCTAAACCCACAACCATATTCCAAAACTTTTTGAGGTTTTAGATTGCTCAATAATTCCTCAAAAAGTGCGATTTCCTTATATTTCATATAGGGGGTTCGCGCTCTTTTTAGCTTGAAAATTTTGCGAAATTTCCGAATTGTTCCTTTTTTATAAAAATCTATTAATGAGGCTCTTATATGCTTATTCATAAATAATCACTTAAAGTAAGCTACTTGCACAATTTGCTTGAAATTAACCAAAAACTGTTAATAGTTTGTTCATTCTCTTAAGCCTTATATCTCATATCTTACGTCTAATGTAATTACCTTGACAATGGTATATTAAAGAGATACTTGATATTACTCCTAATACTTTAATTTT
>JAHDHV010000021.1:0-6166 GCA_020631155.1 Bacteroidota bacterium
GAGGCTTTAGCTTCCTTTGCTTTACTTGAATAAAATCTTCGGAGTCTTCAGTAAAAAAGGATGTTTTGTTTTTAGGAAAAAAAAATTTACTTTTCATTTCGAAAATTATTTTGACTTTCCCTAAATTTCTGACACACTTAAATTAAAAAAATTTTTTAGTTAATATTTTGAAAGACGATTCTGATATTCATAGCATTTATTGGCACAATAACAATATTTATTTTGACATAAAAAATAACTAATTTTTATTGATGCAACAGTTGATGATAGCTATTTAACTGAATGGAAGAAGTTTATCAAAAAACAAATAACAAACTGATAATCAATTATTAATACTTTTAAAAAAACTTAAAAAAAATTCAAACTCAGGGAACCATTCTGGAAAAATGAGCATTGATAACACCGAATTGCGTAACAAAGAGGTTGTTTTAATTTCATCCTTTGGCTTCAAAAACGAAAATCAAAACAACCTCTAAACTCGCAGAAAGCTAAAGCAAAAAGAATCATTCATTCAATACTTACTTTTTTATTACTTTAGCAAATTTTGTTCTTTTAAAATTTTGAAATCATTGTATATTTTATACCTATTATAGTATTTTGCAAAAAATAGGCGATACCGATGAATAGCGTTACTTCGTAGCTCAGTTGGTTAGAGCGTTTGTGTTACAAACAAAAGGTCGTAGGTTCAATTCCTATCAAAGATGTGGTGGCAACACTGCATTTTGTCACGCTTTCAGATTTTGTTCGCCTTTTTTTATGATGAGATGTGAGATGTGAGAAAATTCGTGAATTTTCTTTACCAAACTTCCTTTTATCAAAATCAACATTAAAAGATAAAGCAAGTGATACCAATGAAAGTGCTACTTCGTAACTCAATGGATAGAGTAACTGATTGAACGTCAGCGTGTGTAGGTTCGAGTCCTACCAATTTAATGTCCGTAAAAACGACATTATAATACTATCACTTTCAGATTTTGTTCACTTGTCTTTTTTGAAAAAATAGATTGGAGATGTGAGACTTGAGATATGAGACTTTCGACTTTGTATAAAAAGAAATTCATAATTCGTAATTAAAAAAACATTCGTAATTCGTAATTTCTAATTCGTAATTAAAATACTAGGCGATACTGATGAATTAGCGTTACTTCGTAGCTCAGTTGGTAGAGCATCTGACTTTTTAATCAGGCCGTCATAGGTTCAATTCCTATCAAAAATGTGGTGGAAGCATTGCATTTTGTCACGCTTTCAAATTTTGTTCGCCTTTTTTTATGATGAGACGGGAGATGTGAGACTTGAGATATGAGACTTTTTGGTTGTAGATTACAGGAGATAATTTATAATATCTAAATCATTGAAAGTCCACGCATTTAAAGATAAAAAATCAATATAAAGATATGGTATCAGTAGTGATTGTGAGAGTTACTTCGTTTTGAAAAACGCATATGTTATAGGTTCGAATCCTGTTTCCTCCACTGTGTAAAAAGATATAAGAAGTAAGACATAAGATTTAAGACTTACTTGATGTAATCAGTTTATGTTCAACTTTTTATATAAAATCTCAATAAAAAACTGGGGGAATAGCTCAATTGGTAGAGCAATGTCTAACGCTTTCCAGACTTTTCTCTGATACTTTTATCTTTATTTATTTGACAATAAAAATCTTGTACAATATGGCTAGTAGTAATAAGTGTGCTACTTCGGATTTAGCCCTCGTAGGCTGGCCTCCTTGTCCATTATCAAGGAAATCACAAACAAACACACTTAATTTTCCTCTAGCCTCTTTGGGTGTATAGCTCAATCGGCAGAGCATCTGACTTTTAATCAGAGGGTCGTAGGTTCGATCCCTACTGCGCCCACTTGTATTCTAATAACAGTCCATATTTTCCCCTTTGGTATGGCTGTTGAATGGGGGTGAATGTTCCAAGGCAGGCGATGTTGCTTTGCAAGCAACGTGTGAAGGGTTCGATTCCCTTGACTTCCACATTTTTAGGCAATCATATCGTTTCATAACAAACGGATAAGGCAAATGAATTGCCAAAATAGGGTTTGTAGCTCAGTTGGTAGAGCGGTGGATTGAAGCTCCACGTCTGCGTAGGTTCGATTCCTACTGAACCCACTATTTTTTTGGAGTTTAAAAGGTTACAAAGTTACAAGGTTTTAAGGTTTTTATTTTTTTAATAAATTTTTAAAGTGGATTAAAACTCTACGTCTGCGTAGGTTCGATTCCTACTGAACCCACTATTTTTTTGGAGTTTAAAAGGTTACAAAGTTACAAGGTTTTAAGGTTTTTATTTTTTTAATAAATTTTTAAAGTGGATTAAAACTCTACGTCTGCGTAGGTTTGATTCCTGCTGAACCCACTATTTGCCCTTGTAGCCCAATGGCAGAGGCGACAGTTTTAGAAACTGTACAGTGCTGGTTCGAGTCCAGCCAAGGGTACTATTTTTTAATTACGAATTAGCAATTACGAATTACGAATGATGTGTTTCATTTCCTTATCTAACACTTTGTTTCTAAAATTGCCTTTTAGCTCTTTAGACTTTTGGCTATTTAGCTATTAGAAATTAGAGGTTAGAAATTATTTTTCACCTTTTTAAATACATATAATTAATTGTTTTTAAAGAACTTACATACTTGAAGTGGATAAAATCTGACCATATACATGTAGTCAAAGGCAAAACTTTTAAAAACGAATCACGAATCTACTAATCACGAATCCACGAACTGTTAAAGTAGCACAAACTGTTTGGCTAAAAAGTACGATATTTGAAACATGCCTATAATAATTAAATCACAAGCGAATATAGCTTAACGGCAGAGTCCCTGACTTCCAATCAGTGGGGTGTCGGTTCGAATCCGACTATTCGCTCTTTTAGTAATGGATAAACAATAACTTCTTTATTTACACTTGTTATTTTGTTCTGTTACTGCGTTGCAAATACTCGCCGTAGCTTTGGCTATGCCTACGTTTTGCGCCTTGTACCAAAACAAAATAACTGCGCCTAAATCGTGAACTTATTTTTTAACCATTACTTAGATAGATGGGAAATGTGAGACGGGAGATGTGAGATGGGGCAAATTTCTAAATCTATTTTCAAAGTATAGCGCGGTGGATGTAAGGGCAACACGCTAGTCTCATAAGCTAGTAATTAAGGGTTCGATTCCCTTCTGCGCTACTTATTTAAATAGATTGGAGATGTGAGATTGGATTTCGGATTTATTGAACAATTTGATAATCAATTATTTAAATCTAAAAACTAATTTCTAATAGTTAGTTTCTAGTTTCTAAACGGTAGGTAACCGGCTGGATGAGGGGTCTGTCTTGAAAACAGGTAATTCTGTGAGAATGGAATTGTGGGTTCGAGTCCCACACCTACCTCTTTTTATTGAAATAGTAAAATTGGGAATACATTCATTGGTGAGATAAGCAGACTGTAAATCTGTGGCTTTGGCTGTGGTGGTTCGATTCCATCTATTCCCACAATTTAAGTACTTAGACATAAGATTTAAGACAGGAGGCATGAGATAATTAACTCATTATTAAAAGTTTACGGCAAATTCAAATGTCGTTTAATTTTGTCCAACTAAGTGCCAAGCACTATTTAATTGTGCACAATTTTGTTCTAAAGTATTAGAAATGAGTAGTTTAGTCTTTTTCTATTGTAGCATTAATTTTGTCTAACTACTTAATTAGATTTAATCTGAACAACATCTCAAATCTCAAATCTCCTATCTATATAAAACAATGACCCTGTGGGCAAATTGGTTAAGCCGTCGCCCTTTCAAGGCGGAGATTGCGAGTTCGAGGCTCGTCAGGGTTACCATAAATAATTACGAATTAGAAATTACTCGTTCCGAATTGTTTTTTAAAACAATCTTATATCTTTTATCTTAAATCTTAAATCTTATATCTAAACAGGGGTGTAGCTCAAGTGGTAGAGCGGCGGTCTCCAAAACCGCAGGTTGTGGGTTCAAATCCTGTCGCCCTTGCAAAGTGAAACATACTATTAATGTAGCCAAAGGCTACGAGTTTGGTTTGGAGCGAGGTAAAACCTCACCCCTATAAATATGTGCCGATATAGCTCAATTTGGCAGAGCAATTGACTTGTAATCAATAGGTTGTCAGTTCGATTCTGACTATCGGCTCTAGGTTTTGACTGTATTCTTGTGATGTGGCGCAACTGGTTGGCGCAGCCGCCTGATACGCGGAAGGTTGTTGGTTCGAGTCCAATCATCACAACTCTATGAGACGTGAGATATAAGACGTGAGATATAAGATTGAAAAATAATTTTTCTCTGACTTTTTTCTAATATATAACCCAATAAACAAAAAAGGAGGTAGTAACGATGGCTCTATTTAATCAAAAAACAAAAGCGAAAAACAAAACAGTGAATTATGCTGGTGGACAGGCATTTACGCAAAGTCCTGAAATGCAATTGATTTCTATGCTGTTGACTTCTTTTGCGAAAAATCAGTTTTACCGAGACCAAAAACAAACGTTTGATGAGTTGATTGCTTTGCTAGAGAAGGTAAATCCACTGTTTGCGGCTAAAGCAGCGATTTTTGCTCGTACTGAGTTTGGAATGCGTTCTATTACACATATTTTGGCTGCACATTTGGCATCAAAAGCATCTGGACAAGATTGGGCAAAACGATTTTATGAAAAAGTAATCTTTCGTCCTGATGACATGATGGAGATTTTGGCTTGCTACTACGGTGTCAACCAACATACAAAAATGCCTAATGCGATGAAAAAAGGTTTTGCCAAAGCGTTCAACAAATTTGATGCATATCAATTGGCGAAATATCGTGGGGCAAACAAATCGGTTAAACTGGTTGACCTTGTAAACCTAGTACACCCAACGCCTACCGAGAAAAATGCGAAGGCTCTAAAAGCTCTAGTGGCAGATACATTGCGTTCTCAAAATACTTGGGAAAGCAAATTGACACAGGCGGGGCAAAAAGCGGATAACAAAGCGGAAAAAGCGAAAATGAAGGCAAAAGCTTGGGCGGATTTGCTATCGGAGCGCAAACTAGGGTACTTTGCCCTGTTGCGAAACCTGCGAAATATTGCCGAGCAAGCTCCTGAATTGATTGGCGATGCTTGCCAAATGCTTACGAACCGTAAATTGATTGAAAAGTCGCTGGTTTTGCCTTTCCGTTTCTTGTCGGCGATGGAGGCAGTGGCGGATATTGACCAAAACTTGGTTGGTAAATTGAAGAATGCCTTGAAGGGTAAGGCTTCGATTGGTCGCCAATTGCAAACAGCTTTGAATACAGCGATTGACCTATCCTTGGCAAATGTACCACAGTTTGAAGGACGCACGCTTGTTGTACTAGATGACTCAGGTTCAATGACTTATACGCACAACAGCAAAGGTAAAAACCAGCGACCAATTGATATTGGAGCTCTGTTTGCAGCCGTTTTGTACAAAAGCAATAACGCTGATTTGATGTGTTTTTCGGACGATGCACGTTACAAAAACTTCAATATTGGCGATGCGACTCAAAGTATTCAAGCGCGCTTGGTGAAAGGGGCAAAAAGTGGGGGTACAAACTTCCACGCCATTTTCCAAAAAGCAAAAATGGCTTACGACCGCATCATCATTTTGTCGGATATGCAAGGCTGGGTTGGACACTACGCTCCTACTAGCTCTTTTGCAGACTACAAACAACGAACTGGAGCGAATCCGTTTATTTACTCTTTCGATTTGCAAGGCTACGGCACGCTGCAATTCCCTGAAAATAAGGTGTTTGCAATTGCTGGCTTTAGCGAAAAAATCTTTGAGTTGATGGCTCTGTTGGAAACTGATCCACATGCCTTGAAACACAAAGTTGAAGCGGTGGAGATTTAGATACCTAGACGGGAGATTGGAGACATGAGATTTGAGATAGTGCTTACTATCGGTCTAATTTGTCTAGCTACTCCTCTCCTGTTCGTTTAGTAATGCGGAAATAATAAGTTGAACCATAAAGCCAAAGAGATTTTGTTTTGTACAAGACGAAAAACGTAGCCATAGTGGAGCTACGGCGAGGCTTTTCAACGCAGTACAAAGCAAAATAACAAAGGCGACTGGTTCAACTTAGGATTGTAGAATTACTTACAAAAAAAGTTTTGGTGTTTTTATTGGTTGAATGAAGGCAGTTCTCAGGATTGGGGGCTGC
>JAHDHV010000021.1:6266-31072 GCA_020631155.1 Bacteroidota bacterium
AAGTTTTGGTGTTTTTATTGGTTGAATGAAGGCAGTTCTCAGGATTGGGGGCTGCTTTTTTTATAAATATGCCTCCTGCCTATCTGTAGTTTAGATAGTTTTACTTACCTTCTACGCAGATAGTTATTAATATATCTATCCTTGCTTTCAACGAGACCTCTTTGGTAGTCTCTATCTTTTTTTAACTTTTCCTTTGCCTCTTCAAGCAATAGAATTCTTTCCTTATAATTATCCTCCACTCTTTCAAATTCTTTTTTTAATTTTTCAATTTGCTCATTTGTATCATCTCCAATCTCATCAATAACTTGCATATACTGATCCGCCATCTTTACAAATTTATTTACATCTTCATATATACGTGTAGTATCTTTAGTTGCTATACTATCATGTACAACTGTTGATAACCTTTCGCATCTAGCATGATGTTTATTTCTTAATTCTGGACTAGAATACATAGCTTTATTGTACTCATACAAAGCATCACTTAATTCAGCAAAATCCGCTAAAATTTTTTCTTTTTTTTCTAATTCTTTTAACCTGTCTGTTGGTAGCTTCTCTCCCATTTTAACAGATTTCATAAAAGCAAAAGAACAAAGAAAAACACTTAATAAGAATAAACCTACAAATACTGCCATTGAAAGGCGACGCTGCTTAGTATTTAAAATTGACATTTCTGTGTTTATTTGGTATTTAATTAAAATGCTGTACAATGTAATTTTTATAAAAAATAAGTAACTTTTTTGTCATAAAAAAGTCTTTTTATTTGTTTTTTCAAAAAAAATCGTTTATTTTAGTAGAAAAAGAAAGGAATAAAATATTATTTAGCCTTTTATACCTGACTTTCAATGACTTATATTTTTACCTAAAAATGACAGAAATAAAAACCTCAAATGCCATTACTCGGAGAATTGATTTAATGCAAACTTATTGGGAAAAATTTATTTATACCAAAAATGCATTTTTTTGTTGTTGGCTAGTAAAGCAAGATGAGGTGAGTATGGTAGATGCTTTTTATCAGGTTAATGCAGATGAATCTAGTGATACGCCTGATATTTTCTTGCGATTTGAAGCTCCGTTTGAGGGGATAAACAGTTATAGTAAAAGTATTTCAGAGGAGTTAGCGGAGATAGTAGAAGCAGATCGTGATCTTTTGGCTGAAGATGATATTTTCCTTGATTGGGCACCTAACTATAAGGCAGACCCCAAAAATAGTGCAGTCGGTTTTTTACGAGAGTTTTTTCATTTTGCTCATAGTTTGGAATTAGAAGAAGGGAAAGTCATTGCGTATTTATCACCTTCAAATATCAATAATCCTTCTGCTTGGAAAAAATGGTGGCAAGATGCATTAAGTCTAGATTTACCTGATAAAATTGCATTAATGGTTTGTGAGACTAAAGAGCGAGAATTATTAGCTAATCTTTCATCCTCTTTTCCTAAAAAAATGATGGTATTTAGTCCTGAATTGGACATGGATAATGCCATACGTGAGTTGATGAACGAATATGGTGATCAGGAAGATAACTGTACTCATTTTAGAAAGGCTTTTTTTGAATTGACGCAAGCAGTAGCAAAGGGAAATGTAAATGGTATTCAACAAAAAGCCAAAAATGCTTTGGGTTTAGCCCGACAAATTGGCTTTCCTTATTTAGAAATTGCTGTTTTGTGTACAGTAGGCAATGGTTTTATGATGAATGGCAAAGAAAAGTCTGGTATTCTCGCTTTTGATGAGGCTTTAAAAATAGCAGATGCTTCAAAAGATAAACCTTTAGTTCCTGAACTTCCCAATTTAGTGATCGACTTACCAGGGGGCAATTTATTTGAACAACTAGCGGTACAAACTTTATTTTTTAAAGCTGCTGGATTTCTAGCCTTAAAAAAGCCCTCTTATGAACAGGCATTAGGGAGCTATCAACAAGCGGATAAACGCTTAGTACAAATGCTGCTGCAAAAAAAGCCTAGTGATAAACAAATAGATTGGACAAATGGGGGCATTATTCATTTTCACCAGCTAGAGGCACTGCGTATGATAGGTTTTTGCTCTGAAAAACTAGGCAGACAGCAAACTGCACTAAAAGTATACAGTAAAGCAATAACAACAGCAGAAAAAATGCCATTGGAGATGCGACAAAATACCACACTCCCCTTTATTGCTCAGGCTTTGCTCAATATTTATTATCAACAAAGTATGAAAAAGGAATATTGGGCTTTACAAAAAAAGATGAATGATTTATTAGGGGAAAATTGGGACAAACAACTGCCTAAAGCAGCTTAAAAAAGTTCTATTGACAATAATAAACGCTTGAAAACTCAATGTTTGTAGGTAAGCAATTTGATATAGTAATGGGGTTAGATATACATATCATACAGCCACCAGGGCCAGTACCTCCTATACCTATACCTCATCCATTTATAGGAATTGTGTTTGATCCTATGGAATTTATCCCAATTATTGGGGCTTCAATTTTAGTGAATGGAGTACCACGAGCACAAGCAGGAACAGCGGTAAAAGGGGTTCCACCACATTTTCCAATAGGGGGTGTATTTGTAAAACCGCCTTCTAATGAAGGAGAGATTTTTATGGGTAGCCTGACTGTTCCAGCAGAAGGCGAGCCACTGGCATTTATGGTTTCACCAGTTCTGACTTGTCAAGATTTTGGTATGTTGTCTATACCAAGACCAAATCGTAAAAGTAAAACAAAAGTTAAATCATTTGTTTTACCTACATCAATATTGCTTTGTATCCCAGCGAATACTATTAATATTCCTGACTTCAAGCCTACTATATCTATGATGGGTATTGCTCTAAAAGTAGTTGGCAAGCTATTAGGTAAAGCTAAAAGGATGCGAACTTCAATGAGAGCAGTGGATGAAGTTGCTGAAAAAGCGGCAAAGGAAGCAGCAGAAAAGGCAGCAAAGGAAGCAGCAGAGAAGGCAGCAGAGAAGGCAGCAGCTAAACTGAATTTGGATAAGGTACTAAAAGATCCAAGTATTCTCGAAAATAAGAGCTTAGAAGACGTGAAAAAAATGTTAGGTAATCCTAATAATTGGCGGCATGAAACTATGAGACAAGGCAGAAGTAAAGGTAAGGGTTGGATATTAAGAGAATATAGCAAAGCAGGTACAGAAACTGGAAGACTTATCCAATATCATCCAGGTTCTGTTCGTAAATTTAATAACCTGCCATATTGGAAAGTTGCAACTGGGGCACAGCCTACTGTGAGATTTAAAGCATCCATTTAAAAAAAAAAATGAATACTAAGATTTTAATATTAAAAGAAGGTTTAAAACTTATTAGTCTTGAAATAGAAGAATTAAAAGTAAAGTTACCAGATTTTGTAGATGATATAATAGATGACATAAGTAATCAATTTCATGATAGCTACATATTAATTCCTCAACTCATGGATGAAAACTTACTAAGTTTTGATGCAGTGAAACATATTCTTCATGTTCATGTAAGATTGGAATCTAATTGGCAAGATGAGAAATTGACTACTTTAAAAGCTTTTACAGAGGACAAAAACTGGAAGTTTATCCGGGAACATGCTAAAGCAGCTCTTCTTGAGATAGAGAAAACACATTAGTTTTCAAGCCAATTCTGCGTATAAAAATCAACGCAATATATAATTATATAAAAAATTTTACTTCATAAAATTAAAAGCAAACAACTTATTTCCTGTCACCTAATACTTGAAAGTTGTTAGTTCATGAGGTAAAAACCAAACATTTTCAACCCCTAAAAAAAACAACCATACATGAACCCAAATTACCTAACAGGACTACAGTACAAGCATTGCGGAGAATGGGATACAAAATTGACAGGTTTATATGCTCTAAAAGGAGGTAATAATGCCTATTATTATATTTCGACTTATAATGCATTTAAGAATAAAAAGCAGTATTTCTTTGATATTCTTCAAAAACATCAAAAAGAGGTAAAAAAAGATTGGGAACTGCATCACATAGTAGAAAAGCAGCATTTAACTCATTTTTATACTCAGGGCCAATTAAGTCATTTATATAATAAAGTTTGGCCTTGTATTTTGATTCACAAGACTGAACATCATACTTATAACAGTTTATTGCACAATAAGGCTGCGAAAGTATTGTTTACAGCAAATAGCAGTTCTAAATCTCAACTGCTTAGTAATATTAAAACAATGTATCAACAAGCCTATCTTGGCAACCATATGTTATCTACTATTGCTAAGAATGTTTTGAGAACAGTAAAAGTTTGATTCAAAACAAATTTAGCATAAAAACAAAAAACATATATCAACCCATTTAACCCCATATGAACACAAGCCTAAATATACCACTCAATAAAGAAGCAGAAATAGCCATTATAACTGCTCAAGCGAAGGCTAGAGAACACCATCAGGCAACTTTCTCTGGGGGGCATTTGTTGTGGGGTCTATTGCAGGAGGAAGTGGGTTTGCATCCTTTTTTAGAGGATATTCAACAAAATATACACCGTTTGAGGGCTTGGGCGGAATTGCGAATAGAAAATGCTCCTAAATCTGCTCGTCCTATAGAAACACCAACGGCAGATGAGCAGGCACAAAATATTTTACAAGAAGCCTATCGCTTACGTAGCCAACGTTTTGAGGCTAAAGTAAGACCACTAACCCTACTCGAAGCTCTTTGTACACCTGAAATTGGTTTTACCACCAAACAGCTTAAACGCTTTCCGCTTGATCTCAAGCAAATTCAAAAAGGTCGTGATCATATTTCCCGTCTTGTTGAGGAAGTAGATAAGGCATTAGATAAAAAGGGGAATAAAAGCCGTTCCATAACAAACGGACAAGCAGCTAATTACTCAAAGCAAACAAGGGGAACTAAGGCACTGGAAAAGTACTGCGAAGATTTAACCAATAGAGCGCGACAAGGCAAAATTGATCCCGTTATTGGCAGGGATGAGGAACTCAAAAAACTGGTGGAATATTTAAGCAAACGAATATCGCCAAATGTAATTATTACAGGAGAACCCGGGGTTGGAAAAACGGCAATTGTTGGTGGTTTGGCATTAAATATTTTAGCCAATCGAGTTCCTGAACGCTTAAAAAATGCTTCGATTTTTGAATTGGATGTCAATGGCAGATTAGTAGCAGGTGCTTATAAGGGCGAAGTAGAAGAACGCTTAAAAAGTGTGTTGCAAGAAATCAAAGCATTAGGAAATGCCATCTTATTTATTGATGAAATTCACACGCTTTTAGACCCTAATGGTTCGGTCGGTTCTGGTGCTGTTAACTTATTAAAACCAGAATTGGCGAGAGGTGAATTAACGGTCATTGGTGCGACAACCGATATCGAATACCGCAAATTTTTTGAAAGTGATTCCGCTTTTCAACGCCGTTTTACCCCTTTGCAAATTCTTGAACCCTCAGAAGCATTGGCAACTGAAATGCTGCAAGGTTTAGTGGCACGATACGAAGCCTTTCACAAAATCAAATTGGCACCAGAAGCGATTCCTCTTTCTGTGCAATTGGCAAAACGCTATTTGGGCAATAAAAAACTCCCCTCCTCTGCTTTAGAGGTCATGGATATTACGATGGCAGCCGTTGTTGTATTAAATCAAACCAATCGGGCTGAATTAGAAAGCATTGAAAAAGAATGGCTAGAGGAGGTTAAAGACTTAACAACGACCGATCCGCCTCAATATGAAACTTCTTTACAGGGTTTAGAACAAGCATTAAACAATCGGCTCTCTCATCTTCTTATCCAGCAATTGGATACTTCTGAAAATGAGGAAGTTGCTAAAACTGACGCAGAAAAGGAGGTTATAGAAAATGGTAAAATAGATTTATTTGAACAAAAAATTGCCCTTCTAAAAGAGTGGACTAAGGAGCCTAAAACGCTGGTTACAGCCGAAGATATTGCCGCTACTATTGCTTATATGACAGGTATTCCAATGGGTAAAATACAGGCTGAGGAGCAACGTCAACTGTTGCAAATAGAGCAAATTCTGGAACAAAGGGTAGTTGGACAGTCGCACGCACTTAAAATGGTTGGTGAAGCCTTGCGCCGTTCTCGGGCAGGTTTGACGGAATCTAATAAACCCACAGCAGCCTTTTTCTTTTTAGGGCCAACAGGCACAGGTAAAACCGAGTTGACCAAAGCTATTGCTCATTTACTGTTTAATGATGTCCATTCCTTGCTTCGCTTTGATATGTCAGAATTTAAAGAGGCTCATTCTGCTGCTTTATTGTATGGTTCGCCACCGGGCTATATTGGCTATAAAGAGGGTGGTTTGTTGGTCAATAAAATTAGACAGCATCCTTATTCAGTGGTATTGTTTGATGAAATAGAAAAAGCGCATAAAAGTGTGTATGATGTTTTTTTACAAATACTTGATGAAGGGACTGTTACAGATAAACAGGGAAAAAAAGGAGATTTTACAAAAGCAATTGTTGTATTTACTTCCAATATAGGCAGTGATTGGATACGGGAGCAATTTAAAAATGGAGACATTCCAACTCGGGATGAATTGCGAGAGCTCATGTCAAATGCACGTATGCCAGACGGTACAAAAGCCTTCCGTCCAGAAATGCTGGGAAGACGTATGTATCTTGTTCCTTTTTCACCAATTAGAAAAGAGGTTGCAGGTGCGATTCTAGCCATTCACCTAAAAAACTTTGCACAACTTTTAGCCAAACAAGACATTCAGTTTGACTATACCAACACAACCAAAGAAACGCTAATTGAATCTGGTTTTTCTGAAATTTACGGCGCGCGTCCGTTAAAAGATACCATTGAGGAGCGAATAGCTACTCCCCTTTCAGATAAAATTATTAGTGGAGAAATAACCAAAGGAGCAAAAGTAACAGTGGATTGGGTAGCGGCGGAAAAGGCTTTTAAATGGGAGGTGGAAATGCCAAGTGATTAAGTGCTTGGATAAAATTAAACCCTACTTAGACTTATCACAAATCACTAATAATGAATCAATTATCTCAAAATATCATGTTTCATATCTTACGTCTAAGTATTCAAAATAATGAAAAACTTTCTTTTTAAATTATTTAAACTCTTAAAAAAAATTATGGGCTTACGCAAAGATAATGTTGGTGCACAAAGCAAAGACGGTATTAAAGCTAAGGTAGGAATAGAATACTTAACTGCCAACCGAACTGCTATGATTATTCCTTTACAAGAAGATGCTCCAATGGATCCTGAGGAAATGGTAATAGAAGGCAAACCTACCTATTCTATCAATAAAATGTTTGAGCATGTGAAACCGGGTATTGAGGTCTCTTTACATACTGGTGATGAAAAAGAGCCTCTAAAAGATGCGGAAATCAATTTTACTAAGATTAAGGATTTCGAGCCAGAGGAAATCATGAAAAACGTACCTCTTTTACATGAATTAAAGGATAAACTCAGCCTTATCAATCGAGTAGAGGAATTAATGCAACAAGGAATTTTTCAAAGACTTATGGAAGATGCCGAAAAAAAACAGGCATTGATTGAGTTTTTCCGTTCCGTAATTGCTGATATTGAAGCGGTGGAAGTTGAGGAAGATGCTTAGGTGTAGGGATTCGTGGATTCGTGATTAGGTGTTTTTTTGATGGGGCTTCTCTTTTTTAATAATTTATATGAAGAAGGCTTTAGTGACTATAGACACGTGACAACCATCAAATTAAACAATACTTTAAAATTCAATAAATTATTATCAGTTTTTGATTTCTAACAGCTAAATATCTAAAAGGCTAAATAGCCAAAAAGCAAACCAATAATATTCTTATAGTCAGGGATTAGGAGTAATATCAAACACATTCCTAATTTAGCCTTCTCAACTTTCAAACATAAAGTGTTAATAAAAAAATAAAATACTTTAAAATTCAAAATACACAAATAATCAAACAAACACATTAAAAAGCAAATATGAACCCACAAGAAAATCAAGTAAGTAGTAGGTTGGCTCGTGAAAAGGTCAATGAAAAATTAAAGACAGGTGGAGGCTTGCGATACATTAGCAAAGAATTAGCACAATATTTAAAGCTACCTAATATACGGTATTTTGGAACGGAAAAAGAGGAGGCAGTAGAACGGCGAGAGGATTGGTTAGAGCAAGAGGAGTTTGCTAAATCCCGTAAAGACACCAAAAAGAAGTTAGTGATGTTGGTGGAAATGTTGGAAAATAGTGATGATATAGTGGAAAGTGCTGCTGTGCAGAAGCAAAAAATTGAAGCACTAAAGGATAAAAATTTAACACAAATTTTAAAAAAATCTAGAAAAATAGAACAGTCTTGGCGCGAATTAGACCTCTTTTATACCAATATTGCGCAACAAGAAGTTCGCAACCTGACCATCATTAATACAGACCCTTCCAAAATAGATGAGGCTGTTTTAACGGATAAGATTGGGGAAATGTTAGATAAGACAAATAGTAAAGCAATTGACCAAAACAAAAATTATTCTTTTTTAGTTGCCCCCGGGTTTATTGGACAATCACTGATTGAAAAATTTGCTGACATTGCTTTTCGCAATAAAACCCTCTTTTTAACAGATTATAAAAACGAAAATAGTGTAGATCGAGTAGTAGAGGTGGCAAATGAAGAAGGAAAAGCCAAGTTAGGTGGAAATGATAAATCGTGGAGTAGAACAGTCGTTTTTACCAATTACGCTTTATTACGCGAACAATATACGCAAGAAAGACGCAAACTATTTGGTTCTCCTACTGCTCTTGTTGCAGGCAAATTATATGCGATTAATAATATTGCTCAACCCATTGCTGGCGCGCAATTCGGGCCATTGAAAGGCTTAAAAGGCATTCGCTTTCCAGTTAATCAAGAGCAAGCAAATGTATTGGATAGAGAAAACTTCAATCCATTAGTGAACGCTTTTGGGGCTTTAATGCCATTCAATTGTGTCACCCTATTTAAAGGAGAAAACATTGAATTGCGACAGTATAATGTTATTCGCACATTGGATTATGTAGATAAAGTACTGAAACATTTCTTAAATCAGTATGTATTTACCTCAATGGAAGATTCGGATATTAGACATCATGTACACCGTACCATTAAAGGAATGCTTGAATATTTAGTAAAAGAAAAAATATTAAAAAGTGGGCGAATTACCCATTTTGATGTGAATGAAAACCGTCCCGATCGTTTTGATATTAAATTAGAGGTGTATCCAATGTTTGTGACAAGTGCTTTTGAATATACCATTGGAATTGATGAAAATGGCACTGTTGAGGGGGAAAATGATTTTTAATATTTATTTCTTGATAAAAAAATAAATTCATCATGTTGGAAACATCAAACGAAAAAAAAGTTGACTCTTTAGACTTAACTATAGACTGTATTGACCTCGTTTTTAAGCATTTCTTGGGTCAATATACATTTACGAATGTACTTAACAGTAATATGAAAAGTCATATACATAGGACTATTGCAAAAACACTTGAAAATTTAGTGGATGTTAAACTATTTAATAGTGCTCGAATTACTCATTTTCAAGCTGATAATGGTAGTGATTTATCTATTAACATAGAATTAATTCCTACTTATAGTTGGGCTATAGATAGCTTTATGATTCATGACAACTTACCCAATTCTTTTGATATAAATCTAGGGGTTAAGCAACTAAACATAAAAAGAACACTAAATTATAATTTATCTGAGTTTAGTGGTTTAAGTGGGCAAACTAGCCTAAACAATAGAAAAGCAACGTATACTAACTTATCCTCTGAACATGCCAAAAGAATACTAAGTAATCTAATTAACCAATATATCATTTTATACATGGAGCATCATAGTGTTCAGGTTGAGCAAGTTATCAAAAACATTCTTAATGACTTGCGAGAGCTCAAGATACTGAATGAAGCTGAATTTACGAATTGTTATACACAAGATAAAGAAGCACAATATTTTAAGGTTAAACTAGGTATTGATCCCTTTTTTGTATCCGTTCTCTCTGAATATGCAATTAGAATTGAGGAAAATAGCATGATGGAATTAGTTTAAAAATTGCAAATGGACAGTTTAAAATTGCAAATTGCTTTCTGCAAATAACATAAAAAATTAACAACCAAAAACTCATACATAAACAAAAAATTACTTTAAATACAATAAGTTATCAATTAATTCAACAATTTTAAATAAAAACGCAGTTAACCCATATTTTATAAATTAAAAAAAACAATAACCTATGGCACATACAGGAAAATTTGAATTAGATGGCAAAAAGGCTGATCTTATTGGTCTCTCCTATCAATTTGAAAGAGGCACAAATGATAAAGGAAAACCGTCTACTTTGGTTCGCAGATGCGACATTACCGTAACCATTGCTTCTGATGATGCACTCAAAAACGCAGCAATCGAATGGTTGGCAGAAGGCAATGGCTCAAAAAAGGGCAAAAAAGGTTCTATCATTATCCATGACGAGGAAGAAAAAGAATTTAAGAAGATTGAATTTGAAAATGGCTTTCTTGTTAATTATAGTGAGAATTTTAGTTATGGTGGTGGGAATAATGTTCAGGAAACCTTTACTATTTCTGCTGAAAAAGTTACGATAGGAGCCGCAAAATTTGACTTTAAATGGCCTAAAGCTTGATTTTCTAATTAAAAAATGATTTTGTCTAAGTTGTTTTTTTAAAAATACAATTATAGAAAAATAGCTAGATAAAATCATTTTTCTCTAACAAAAAAAATGGCTCGAAAGAAACACAAACAAAACGTTTTTTCATCAGAAAGAAGCTATACCGATTTGGCTATATTGATAGAAAAACATAGCAAATTAGAAAGTTACCAATGGTTAAAAGTAGCTTTAAAATATTTTGGAACAACGGAAATAGCAGGTTTAAAAAGCAATCCACTCATTGCACAGTTTATTGCTACAACCACAGGTCGCACCTATCAAACATGGGGAAAAGAGGGAAAATTTATGGAAGTGAACGCCAAAACGCACTTACCCTTAGTTTGTTCCATTGGATTTGATTTTAGCCGTCTTACTAAAAAAGGCCGAAAAGGCAGACATCTTGACGATGAAGTAATCCATTGGTGTTCCGCTTTTGTCAATCATGTCATGATCAACAGTGGCTATGATGGCACAAATAGTTTGGGCGCACGCTCTTGGAGACGCTGGGGCAAAGCCATCAAAAAAAAGGATATTAAAGAACATATTGGTGCAATTGCCGTCTTTTCGCGTGCTTCTGAAAACAATCCCAATGCAGGACATGTCGGTTTTTACCTTGGAGAAGAAGGGGCTCATTATTTAATTTTAGGCGGCAATCAACGCAACAGTGTTCAACGTGATAGTGTTTGTGTAAAAAAATATGGAAAATGGCGATTACTAGGATTTAGATGGCCTAAATAGGCTCATTTTATAAAAAAAATCAACATGAACCAAGACAATTTTAAGGTTAAAGTAGCTGGTAGAGATATGTCAACTCAATTTAGTGGGCTTAAAATTGAGCAGTCAGTTGGTGCTCACCATGAATTTGAGTTAATTATGCATAGTGAGGAACGGGGAAGTTCGTTTAAAGGAAGTTTGGCTAAAAATGCTAGAAAATGGATTGGTGAATTATTAGAGGTAGAAGGATTATTCAAGGGAGTAGTGACTGCTGTAAGTCTTTTGCGAACACGTACAGGCGGTAGTGATTTTTTGATCAAGGGTCAAAGT
This sequence comes from Bacteroidota bacterium, assembly GCA_020631155.1. Taxonomy (GTDB): domain Bacteria; phylum Bacteroidota; class Bacteroidia; order Chitinophagales; family UBA2359; genus JAHDHV01. Next base: position 17,895 of record JAHDHV010000021.1, read on the forward strand.
CCGAGCATTTACTTAGATGATGGCATTCATGTTCATTCGTTTGGCGAAAAAGAATTAAAGCAAATCATAGATGAAGTCTTGCAACCTTATGAATCAAAATTTGATAAAGTAGCCATCGCTCCGCAGTATAAGGAGACCATTAAATACTGTGTTCAATATCGGGAAAGTCATTTTGCCTTTATGAATCGTTTAGCTGCTCGCTATGGTGAATGGTTCTTTTATGATGGTTTAACCTTTAGTTTTGGTGAATTGAAAGAAAGTGAAACGATAAAGCTTAATTACGAATATGACTTAAAAAGTTTTTCTATATCCCTTAAAACACTTCCAGTTAACTTTAAACTGCGCGCTTATGACTATAAGGAACATAAATTTCCAGTCAAAACGGCCAATTATAATGGATTAGAAAACGAATATGCCAAAATTGCTTTTGATAAATCCAAGCAAGATATTTTTCCAGAAACAACCTCAATACCCATTCATTTCAGTATGAATGAAAAGGATTTAGAACAGATTACCACTTTACGACAAAATCTACATCTAAGTGAATTAGTTGTTTTGACAGGCACCAGTTCACGCCCTGACCTGCGAGTTGGCAGTACTATTAATGTGGCTGATCCCCGTTTAGGCTTTGATTTTACTGGCACAGACAATTATGGAGAATACATCATTACCAGCCTAACGCATCATATTTCTGGCGAAAGAGAAGAATATCTGAATCACTTTGAAGCCATTCCTAAAGATGCTGTTATTCCGCCATTGCTTACTTCTCCCGATCCTCCGCTCTGTGAAATGCAAGAAGCGGAAGTTGTAGAAAATAACGACCCTAAAAGTTTGGGGCGAGTACGGGTGCAATTTATGTGGCAAAAAGAGCTAACAGGAGACGACAGTAAAACGCCTTGGATCCGAGTGGCCGCTCATTCAAGTGGTGGCGATAAAGGACTATATATGATTCCAGAAAAGGGCGATACGGTATTGATTGCCTTTCAACATAATCACCCAGAACGTCCGTTTGTTTTGTCCAGTGTGTATCATGCCGAATCTAAGCCTGAACATCACGATCCTGAAAATTTAAAAAAAGCTCTTAAAACAAAGGGTGGACATGAACTGCTCATGAATGATGAAAAAGGAAAGGAAAGTATGGCTTTGACTAGTCCTTTTGATTTCTCAGCTACAGCAGGGGGTGGCAAAATGAATATGACGGCTGGCACCGAAATGAATATGACGGCTGGGGCAGATACCAATATGACGGCTAAAAGCAAAATTACCATTAAAAGCGAAAGTGGCGATATTTCTATCCATACACCAACAAATATTGCTATAGATGCAGATGGAAACATCACAATTAAGGCTAAGGGAAATATAACAATTGAAGCTAACAATATCGAATTAAATGGTAAGGCAAGCATTAAGTTAAATGCACCTAATATTGAGCTAAACGCAGACGCTCAACTCAAAGGTTCAGGTGCAACAGTCAATATTGAAGGAACAGCTACTACGACAGTAAAGGGCGGGGCAATGCTTAACTTGGAGGCTACAGGTCTTACAAGCGTTTCTGGAACTATGTTAAAATTGAACTGATATGAGCAATAAAATATTTCACAATTTACCTTTTAATGCCAAAAAGTTGGTAAAAAACGAAGGAACATTAGACCGGTGCGACTTAAAAACTTCTATCAGTCAAAATTTGCGCTTACTGTTGATGACACCTCCGCTACGCCTTCGTTTTGCTCCTTTTTATGGTTCTAAAATACATTTCTACCAGTTTGTACTTAGCAATAGATTAATGCAAGATAATCCAGACCTTGAAGATAATTTTAAAATTAAAGTAGAAAAAAATGTTAAAGCTTTGGTGGAAAAATATGAAAAGAGGATTCAGGTAACTGAAGTTATTGTCAATATTCGTTATGCGCCAAAGCAAGATGAAAAATGGCGATTTTCAAGGGTAAAAAGAACAAACAATAGCATTATACAAGTGATAGTTAATATCAAAGGAAAAATTACCCCACAATATATTTTAGATGGTCAATCGCTGGTTTTAAAAGACACTATACCTTTGTTGTAAGGAGATATGAGATTGGAGACAGGAGATGTAAGATAATCAACTTATTATTTTTTCAAATCATATTAAAAACTTAAAAATCATTAAACGAACACCTGAACATATAAAACGGGACATGCTCAAATGGGCGCAGGATAACCTGTACATTCGTTCTTCGGATGAATGGTCTTATGATACTTTGAAAGCCGATCCATTAGTACATTTGCTAATTGGTGCTTGTGCTTCGGAGGCACAGGAAGTTTACGAATCCATTCAAACATCTGATGATCGCTTATTGAAGCGTTTGTTAAATTATATTTTGCCTAACTCTTTTCATCAGCCTCAACCAGCTGTCGGAATAGCTAAAGCGCAAGCTCGCACATCAACTTGTTCTTTACCGACTACACATCGCTTGATTTATCAAAATGGCTCCAAAAAGTTGACGTTCACCCCCTTATTTGATACCAAGCTCATCAATGGTAACATCCGTTTTATTGGAACAGATTCACAAATTATAGAATATAACCATGAGCCTCACTATTTTCTTAACAATGACACGCAATATGTTTCTCGCTTGTTGATTGGTCTTGAAGTACAAAATAAAATAGATTCATTAGAAAATATAGCATTTTACATAGATTGGAAAGGGAATGAATTGGAAAAAAGGCAATTGTTACTGGCATTATCTCAAAGTCAATGGACTATAAACGGGCAAACGTTAACCCAACAAAATGGTTTTTTGAATCCACAAGAAATTCATTGGCAAGACCATTTTAATCCAGAAAAAAAATTAATGCAAAGTATTAATGCCCAATACAAACAGCACTTTCATCTTATCACTACTCCTCATCAAATTAGTGATGAAAAAATAGGTGTGCAAGAAGCTTTGCAAAATTGGCTAAGGAAAAATCCATTGATTAGTAATCCAACGGATACTGTGAGCAAATGGGATGCTGTAAAAGGCAACTTTATTTGGTTAACTATCCAATTACCTTATAGAATCACCTTAACAGATATTGAATGTCATTTAATTTTTGCGACTAATCATTTTATTGTTGTTAACCGAGCTTTAGAAAAAAAAGATGATAATGACACTTATTTTAGCCGTTCTTTGGGCTTAGAGGTTTTAAAAATAGACGCTAAAAATGGCTTATTTTACAATATAAAAAGTGTTAACAATAAAATAAATAATCAATCAATTCCACATTTATCTTTTTCCCAATTAATTAGACACAAAAATGAGGCTGCTTACAGTTTTCGCATAGGTGGCGTGGGACGCATGGACAGTTACAATGTCTGGCAAAGGCTTTCTTATATGTTTACGCTTTTTCACAAAGAGCATCGCTTATACCAAATAATAGAGGAGTTATCAGATAAAATGTCTTTGGATGAATTGCATGAAGTCATCAAACATATTTTTGAAAAAAACTTAAAACAAACAGTTCCTGAAACTCCACAGCCCCCCATTTACTTATTTGTACGGCCGGGCGAACAACAAGCTCAATTAAAAATTAAGGTCAGCTATTGGACAACAGATGGTGAGGCAGCCAATCATTTACCACCAGATTCAAATTTAATTAGTGAACCCCTCGTAGCAGGCCTTAACTCCTCAAGTATACAGTTAGTTAGCTCAACAAATGGTGGAAAAAATCGTCACTCCACTACAGAGCAATTACAAGTTTTACAAGATACCCTATACAGACAAGGGCGAATTGTATCAAAACACGATATAAAAAGTCTTTGTCATCAAAAAATTGGAAAAAACTTAAAGCAAGTTAGTATCCACAATTATTTTGAAACAACTCAAACAGCTAACAATGTAGGTATACAACGAGCCATTGAAGTAAGGCTTAAAGTCGCTGAGTCTGCACTCCCCTATGTCTACCAACAAGCACAAGAAATAGAATTTATTTTACAAGAAAATAGTGTAGGCTCCATGCCTTATCGGGTTACTGTGATTGAAGATTAAATCAAAATTTAAATAGGCTAAATTTTCAATGAAAGATGATTTAATAGATATTGGCAAACTATCTTTTGATATGCGTGCAGAAGTACTCGCAAGACTTTTAACTAATAAACACGATTTATCAATAGAACAAATACTTTTTAAGCCTAAGAATCATTTTCAGCGTTTGGGCGTAAGGGACGTGCTCTCTGTATCAAAAGATTTTTCTTTTAATTTAGACAAAGAAACATTATGGATAGATGTTTCTCGCGAGGGCATTTTTGATATATTACCAGAGAGCATTTTTTTTCCTTTAGATGATGACTATTTCGATGATAATGTTAGTCAAGCAAAAAAACTCAACGAGGCAGAAGCTACGGCACGTCAATTTCTATTGCCTTTTGAACAATTGTTCTATTGGTTGAGAATAGAGAATGAATACAGAGAATATAATATTGAAAATCATATATCAAAATGGTGGCAAAGCACTTTATTTGCTTCTGATGATTATTCACCTTTTAAAAATTCAAATTTAGCAGAAGAAATAGAAAGTATTTTAATACACATATTGCCTCACCTAAATGATATTGTTGGCAATTGGCTTTTAACTGAACAATGGTTGTCGTTTTTATTGAATACCTCTATAAAAATACTTACTGCTCCTCCAATAGAATATGCTTTACCTGAGAACTTACAAAAACGCTTAGGCAATGGCACTATAGGACAAGATTTTATTATCGGAAACACCTTTTTTGATGGTATTCCTAGCATTAAAATTTTTATTAAAGATTTAACACCTACAACTCTTACAGACTACCTATTAGGGAGTGTAAAAAGAAAGCTTTTGGCGGAGGAATTGTTAAGTATTTTGCTGCCTTTAGAAACACCTTATGAAATCATTATTGATTTTAAAACGCAAAGTAATTCTTTTCAAATAGAAAAATCACATGATAATTCCATTTTAGGTTATACTACAATTTTATAAACATGCAAATAGCTCACTTATTACCTTTGTTTTTATTTGGCGGAATAGGCATCATTCTATTACTAGTTTTTATGATGGCTTTCAAACTTGATCAAAATGATCGCCGCACTAAGCTATATATTTTTTTTATGCTTCTTTTAGCAGCTTTGTCTGGCTTAGGCTTATATTTTGGTAATCAAAGTACTGTTCTAAGTCTCTCAAGCATGTATAAAATACTAATGGCGTTTTTTTTACTACTAGGAATATTTCATTTTTGGTTTATGTATAAAAAATTGTTTTGGAGTAAAAGAGATACTTATAGCAAAGAACAGGATTCATTTTTTCCGGAATTAGTCTATACCCTATCCATTCCGTTTTTAATGAGTGCTAGTTTGTTAGCTGTTTATGGATATTTTGCAGGATTTGAAAAGATAAGTAACTATTGGGCGATTAGCACTTTATTTATAGTACCATTTTTACTTGCCAAAAGCTACGATTCCTTAAATCAAATACCTCAACGAGATTTTTCTAGGAAATGGGTCTTTACTACTGAGCGCATTGGAGAGGAGAAGTGGAATTGGGTCAATAAAAGGTGGGTTTATTTTACTGTAAAAGAAGATTTAAAAAGTGAATGGCAAAAAAAAGGAAGATATGTTAATTTTCGTATTGAAGTGCCTCGCCTTGTGCCTATACGCGAAATATTCCGTTTAGCCATACGCGAACACAATCGTAGAGGGCATGATGTGCCCATACAAGATTTAGGCTTTGAAGAAAGTAATCAAGACCAGTTTTGGTGGCTATTTTCTGTTAAATCAATTTGGAATCGTCCCAGCACTTGGTTTCGAACCATAAGATATTTAGACCCCTATAAATCTGTAGTAGAAAATGAACTCTCCCCTCAAGACATCATTCTTGCTACTCGAATGAGTTTGAAAGAAAGCACAAATTTTAGTAGCGATTATGATGAATACGACAATATTCCAATGGGGGAACCCATGTAGTCGAGCAACAAATTCAACTCAAACAAAAACTAAAAAATATGTTTGGATTAGACGAAATACAACATTATCCTGTTAATTGGAAAAATGGGATGCGCGTACAGGCAACTGACTTTATGGCAACGGATCGCGCTTGGACAGATGCTTTACGAGACATTAGAGCAACGCTATTTAAGGGAATTGAATTTGGCTTATTACCTGCTCTTAAAGATAGAAATGATACGTCTGCTTATCCCAAATTGGTCTATAATTCGGCAAGCTCACTACTTACTTTAAAGGAATGCCGAGCCATTACAGAAGGAGGCTATCGCATTGAAATTACAGAGGATTTACACAATCAATATAAAGTTCCTTTGCAACTTCCCAGTGCGTCCATCCAGCAAAAAGAAGATTTTTCAGTATACATTACTGTAGATATTTTTTCCCCACAAGGAGCAGGAAAAATATCTACAGATGCCCCTCCCAGATACCAATTTGTTTCCCCATTTTATGAATTGAGTGTCATTTACAAAAGTGATGAAATTGGTTTACCCGGCTTCAATCATTTAAAAATTGCCGAATATATTTATAGTAATGATAATTATTTACTAAATAAAACCTTCATTCCTCCTTGTATGACTATTCATACTCATGCTCAACTATTGGATAGATTTTTAAACGCAGGGGCAAGTCTAAGAAGTCTTCATGATAAGGGTATTTCCTTAATAAAACTGTACAAACACAGCAAAAGACCAGACGTAAAAGATGCTATGTTATGGGTAGAGAAAGTTACCTTATTTATTGCTCAATCTATCTGGTTTTATAATGATTCTTTACAGACTACCTCTCCCTTACATACCATAACCTTCTTTAAAAACTTGGGACAATACCTGCTTTCTACAATGGATATTTATAGTGATAATAAATTTCTAAAAGATGGCATTAACTCTCAACGTAAATTTTTCCGAGACCTAGCTGATCCAAATTTTAATGGAAACGATTTAAAAACTGCCTTTGATCGAATTGATCTTACATTACGAGCACTACAGTTATGGTTCAAAGCTTTAGAGCAATCTTTTACACAAGGAAGGATAATCAAAATAGAACATATAAGATAAACAGTCTCAAAAACCAAACGCAAAAACCTGTATTCAACCCAAAACATTCCCTATAACAACCTACAAACTTTCTTCAAAATGTTACAAATTCAATGTACAAACCCTATATGTGGAGACACTTTTTATTTTAACGATAAAAAAAATCCAAATGCGACTAAAGTTAAATGTCCAAAATGTAAAGGAATAGTAGCTGTACCTCTACAAAAAGAGGAGCCTTGGGTTCAAGATTCAGAACCGCCGATAATAGCATCTTCTCCACCCATTTTACCTAATTCTACCGATGATGATGATCCCAAAAATATAGATACAGAAGAGGATTTCTTTACTAAGAAACCCAAAAAAAATGACATTCCTCCCATTGAGAAAGATGATGGGCAAAATACCCCAGAAATAGGACAACTCATACTAACAGATAAATACAATGAGAAGGAACATTTTGAACTTCGCATTGGTCTTAATCGCATAGGACGCGCATCGCCAACAACTCCCGATGATGTAAACATTGCAATAAATAGCGATGATATGTATCTCAGTCGTCATCACTGTGATATTTTGGTGCGCTTACAATCAAATAAAAACGGTTACGAATATATCCTCATTGATAGGAGTGCCAATGGAACATTTGTAAACGGGAAAACTGTGTATTCATCTGAGGAAGTGCAGTTAAATGATGGAGACATTATTAAACTAGGCAAAACTCAACTCACTTTTAAAATAGATACGGTACTACCTGAATCGGATGATACAATGTTCTTACCTCTACCCAATAGCAATCCAATCCAACAACCTTTGAAAAAAGAATACATTATGGGTGGTGTTGCTTTGTTTCTGTTATTTCTACTTTTTTTATCCTTATTTATGAGTAAATGCAACACTAATCAAAAGGAAACTTCCCCCCCCCCCAATACTGAACTAGGAGATAGTTCCTTAATTCCTCCCCCACCACCGCCGCCGCCGCCACCACCACCTCCAAAGCGATCTGCTGATAAAGCTTTTAAGGACTATCAAAACTGGGTAAATATAATAGATTTCAAAAGTCGAAAGGATGAAATTGATGATACTCTCCTGATATTAAGTAATGAATTTAAAGAAGATTATCGTTTTACATTAGAAAGAGTTAAAATTTTTGGTAGAGACCCTCATCCTAAACATGAACGTGACTTTATATTACTAGAAACAGCTGCCAAAATAGCAGTTGAAAATAATCAGGCAGAAGATATGTTGAATGATTTAAACAATAGTAAAACTTCAAATGAAAATCTTGAAGACCTACTTGACCATTCACACAAAAAAATATGGAACCCAATCATAGAAATGTTACAAAGTCAAAATACTGACTCCCTCCCCTAAACATTAAAAAATTAATTCGGCTTATCCCCCCTTACTTCAATTTATTTCTTGAAGTAAGGGTTTTTTATTTTCAAGCCTTATCTTGTGGGTATTTTATTGATGCACACAAACCACACCTCCATGCTTAAAAAATCTTATCTTCCCCCCTCCTCCACCCTACTTATCACACTAATCTTCTCATTAATCGCCCATATATTACTGGCGTACAGTACGATACGTAGCGATTTTGGGCAGTTGTTGATGCTGTTTGTGGTGCTGTTTACAGCTTATGGGCTGACTTATCGGGAGTTGCGGACGGCTGCGGATTATCGTTGGGTGATTGGGGCTGCGGTGCTGTTTCGTTTTGTTTTAATCTTTGCTTTTCCAAATCTTTCGGATGATGTGTATCGCTTTGTTTGGGATGGGCGTTTGTTGGTGCAGGGAGTTAGCCCGTTTGCTTATCTGCCGATTGATTTTGTGGAGGGCACTTATCAGGCGACAAAGTTGGTGGGTATTGATTGCACGCTCTATGAACAACTTAATTCTCCGCTTTATTTTACCATCTATCCACCTGTTTGTCAAGGGGTTTTTGCGCTGGCTTGTTGGCTGTTTCCGACTAGCGTATATGGTGCTGCTTGCGTGATGAAGGCTTGTTTATTTGCATTTGAATGTGGGAGTATTTACCTTTTGCATCGCCTCTTAAAAAACTTTTCTTTACCCACTAAAACGACTGTTTTGTATGCGCTGAATCCTTTGGTTATCGCTGAGTTGGTGGGCAATATTCACTTTGAGGCGGCAATGATATTTTTTGTTTTACTGGCGATCTTTTGGCTTCATTCTTTCAAAAATGTTTGGAAAAGTGCTTTGGCAATGGCTGGGGCGGTCTGTGCTAAATTGATTCCATTGTTATTTTTGCCTTTGTTTTTCAAATTTTTAGGTTTTAAAAAGTGGCTATGGTACTGCATCATTGTAGGTTTAGCGACTTTGTTGGCGTTTATACCTTTGTTGAGTGTGGAAATTGTGGGGAATTTGATGTCTAGTGTGGGTTTGTATTTCCAAAAATTTGAATTTAACGCAGGTATTTATTATTTGCTGCGATGGCTGGGTTTTCAGGTAAAAGGTTATAATGTCATTGCGATTATCGGCCCCTTATTGGGTGGGCTTACGTTTTTAGGGATTATCTGCCTAGCTATTTTTCCTTATAAAAAAATTGGTCGGCTGTTGTTGAGCCAAAAATTGCTATTTGCTTTATTGATTTACTTTTCTTTCGCCACTATTGTACATCCTTGGTATGTGTGTTCATTGGTGGCTTTGTGCGTGCTTACGCCTTATCGCTTCCCTATCCTTTGGTCGGCAATGATTGTGTTGACGTATTTTACTTATGCTACGGATGCATATCGGGAAAATTTATGGCTGGTTGCTTTGGAGTATCTGGTGGTTTGGCTCTATTTGATTGGGGAGATAGGAGACATTAGACAGGAGATATGAGATTTTGGATTTGGGGATTTTGGTTTTTTTTTAATTGGAAAAGATTTCACATTAACTGACGGCTAAAGCCTTTGTTACAGAAATTTGATTTAATGAGCACTAAAAAAGCCTTGCAACATTTACTGTTACAAGGCTGATTTTTGGTAGCCCGTACGGGAATCGAACCCGTGTTACCAGAATGAAAATCTGGCGTCCTAACCCCTAGACGAACGGGCCACTCTTTTGCAATGTTAGTTTAATTAACAATTGCGAGTGCAAATATAAGGCATTTTTAATAAACTCCCAATATTTTTTTACTTTTTTTGAAAAAAAAATCAGAAATTAGTAATTAGTGAATAGTAATTAGCGGTTAGAATTTTGTTGTTTCCTCTTGTTTCAACTTTTAATCAAACAAAACCACTAGTAAGCTCATCCGCCAATAATTAAAAACTTTTTAACCTTATAACTTTATAACCTTCTTAACTCCTAAAGGTAACTTTTTTTCTGTAATTTTGCCCTCAATTTGTAAACAAACAAAAAAGTAATACACACTATGTCTACATTTAAAATAGCGATTAATGGTTTTGGGCGAATCGGTCGCTTGACTTTGCGCGCACTTCTTGACTTGAATAATGAGGATGTACAAGTTGTTGCCATCAATGATTTGACGGATAATGCAACTTTGGCGCACCTTTTCAGATACGATACAGCACATGGCAAATTCAGTGGTTCGGTTAGTTCAGATGCGGACAGCATTACCATCAATGGGAATCGGATGCAGGCTTCTGCCGAGCGTGATCCTGCGAACTTGAACTGGGCGGATTTGGGCGTTGATTTGGTATTGGAATGTACGGGTTTTTTCCGCAAAAAAGAGGATGCTGCTAAACATATTGATGGCGGTGGTGCTAAAAAGGTATTGATTTCTGCACCGGGCAAAGGTGGTGTGAAAACTATTGTTCTTGGTATCAATGACGGCGATTTGACGGCTGAGGATACCATCGTTTCTAATGCTTCTTGTACGACTAATTGCTTATCGCAAATGGTGAAGGTTTTGGACGAAAACTTTGGCATTAAAGAGGGTATTTTTACCACTATTCACGCCTATACTTCCGACCAACGCATACAAGATGCTCCACATAAAGATTTGCGAAGAGCAAGGGCGGCAACTCAAAATATTGTGCCTACAACAACGGGTGCTGCTGCTGCGGTTGCTAAGGTTTATCCTAAAGTTGACGGTAAATTGACGGGTATTGCAGCGCGTGTTCCTGTTATCACTGGCTCGCTAACCGACCTTAATTGTGTATTGGACAAAACGGCTACTATTGACGAGATTAACGCTGCTTTTAAGGCTGCTGCGGATGGCGAATTGAAGGGAATTTTGGAATATTCGGAAGAACCATTGGTTTCTACTGACATTATTACCAACCCTCATTCTTGTATCTACGATTCTAAAATGACCATCGTGGTGGGGCAAACGGTTAAAATTATTGGCTGGTATGATAACGAATATGGCTACGCTTCTCGTTTGGCTGAATTAGCAACTAAAATGGCGAAATTGTAGAATAAAAATGTAGAGACGTAAGATTTTGCGTCTCTACATTTTTATTTTTACATATCATTTTACCTTCTCTTCCAACCATTTCAATATCCAATGTCGGTAGTCGCGGCCTTTGTATTGTTTGTCTACCATTGCTTTGAATAGAATCAAGTATTCTTCGTAGAAAGTTTGGCGTATTTTGGGGTCGTCATTGAGGCGTACCAATAGAGTCATCATGGCTAAAAATAGTGCCTCGAAACGTCCTTTGACTTGGTATTTTTTAAAGTATCGCTTCGTTTTTTGAATAAATTTTTCCAAGCCCCTTGTATCTTCCATATCCACATAAATCTGCATCCGCAAAATGATTCCCGCTATTTGGATGCCCAAACCAACCTCATCGCGCTGGTAATTTTCTAAGCGCAATAGCCATTTTAAAGCCTGTTCATTTTGGTCTAACTCCTTGAGGGCAGTAACAATATTGAGCACTGATAATTGCTGATAAAAATGCTTGGTTGTATGTGGAGAAATCGCTAAATGTGAATTGAGTTGTTCAATCATTGTGAGTACCTGCTCATATTTTCCCTGTGACACATAGATAAGACTTTCCTGTGCAAAATTTCGCACCGCCATTTCCTCAATCATATCTTGCTTTATCAAATCGGGATACTGATTTGGCAGCTCTTTCATTTTCTGAATACATGCCAAAGCCTCCTCTATTTTATTCATACCTATTGTTATATTCATAAAATTACTCAGTATAGCGCAGTAATTTTGAATATCTTCTTCCAATAAATAGGTATTTCCTTTTACAAATAGCAACATTTCCTTAATGGTTTGATAAGCTTGTTCAAAATCATTGATGCTACTATAAATCATGGATTTTATTTCGTAATAATACCACTTTGCCCTTGCTGTTAATGCATTTTTTTCGCCTTCTAAAAGCTGGTGATTTAAAAACCCTTTAATTTGAAAAGCATATCGGCGTTGGTCAACCATATTGCTAATGAGCAGAAAAACTTTTAGCCGCAAAAATTCATATTGATGGAAATTGATGACTTTCTCTTGTATCTTTAAATGTTCTACCCTCGCATCTGCCAACTGATCGCCCGATATAAGCCCTTTATGTACCAATTGTAATTTTATTCGCAATAGCTGATCAATGGCAGTTAAAAATTCATATTGATAAGCCACTGCCAATAAAGGTTCTAGCTGCTCTACACACCATCCCCAGTTTTCATGTTCAAACAAATATTCCATATGCAGCAACTGCTTCAACATTTCCAAACGCCGTTCTTTGGCATTGGTAGAAGGCAAATATAAACGCGAATCGGATATATTTCGCGATGCTTGATTGCGATCTGAATAGCTAGGACTATCGTAAATTGGATGTGTATTATCAGATGAAGGAGTGCGTATATCGCCATTATTCGACATTCGCTCAAAAAGGTGCATTTGATGTTTAAGGGAATGAAAATAGGAAACGCGCATACCATCGGGCATGGTATTGAGCCAGTTTTGTAGTCCACTCAATTCTTCGGAAGTCCCTTTTTCTGGGTTTTCCTGCCTAAAATTGTTGATATTATCCATAGTTTTGGAGGAAGAAAGTCGAATAAAATAGTTTTAAGCAATAGGTAAAAAATAAGTTATGAGGTTACACTTGTTAATAGGCTTAGTAATTCTACAATACATCACTTATTTTTTACTCCTTACTCAGTAGGGGAATGTCGCTTCTCTCAATCATTCCAGAACGGTGTGGTGTACAAACATTTTACTTTAGTCAGTAAAAATTTGACAATAGATATA
>JAHDHV010000414.1 GCA_020631155.1 Bacteroidota bacterium
TGGATGTTTTCTGTAACGAAGGCTTTAGCCGTCATAATACTATAAAAATCAAAAGTTTATATCCATTAGGGAAATTAAAAAGTGATTTATTTTAACTAACTTCTGATCGCTAATTTCTAACAGCCAAAGAGCCAAAAGGCTAAATATCTAAATAGCAATTTTAGAAATAAAGTGTTAGGAAGGGAATGAAACATACCATTATTTCTTAAAAAAAACCTTACAACTTTTTAACTTTAAAACCTTACAAACTCTAATAATTCCTCAACAATTTGCTGTATATTTGTAAAATGGCATGTAAAAAAATTGTGATTGCAGTAGATGGCTATGCTGCCTGTGGAAAAAGTACCCTAGCCAAAGCATTAGCCAAAAAATTAAACTATATCTATGTAGACTCGGGGGCAATGTATCGAACAGTTACCTTGTATTGTTTGCAAAATAAGGTTGCTACTGATGATGCTCAAGCAGTTGAGGAAGTACTTCCTAATATCCATATTACCTTCCAATATGATACTGATACGGATGCCGCACAAACCTATTTAAATGGCAAGAATGTAGAACGCCTGATTCGCAGTAAACAGGTATCGGATACAGTGAGTAGAGTCAGTGTTCATAAGGCAGTACGTCATTTTTTGGTACAGCAACAACAAGCCTTCGGGCGCAACAAAGGCATTACAATGGACGGCCGCGATATTGGAACAGTGGTTTTTCCTGATGCGGAACTAAAAATATTTGTTACTGCCAATCTAGCGGTGCGAACCCAACGGCGATATGAGGAATTGCAACATAAAGGAATCCATATGTCAGAAGCCGAGATTGCACACAACCTACAGGAGCGCGATCACATTGATTCTACACGTAAAGAAAGCCCATTGCGACAAGCCAAAGATGCCATTGTGATTGACAATTCGCATCTCAGTCGAAGCGAACAGCTAAATTTAGTTCTAGAAATGGTTGCCGATTTGGTTGGTAGTAATTGTGGAGTTTCGTGATTGCTCAAACCAATTTATCACCATTACCCTCCCAAAGTTTTTTGGATGTCCTGTTCCGTTTGTCGGAGTTTGCGCTGGCAAAACTGCACCAATTCTGACGCACGCTTCACCTTCTCCGCTAATGCATCTACACCAATTTGCTCATTTTCAATGGCATCAACAATACGCTGTAACTCCTCAAATGAGCTATCATACGAAAATACTGCTTGCTCTTTTTTTGACATGGTATTTTTAATTACAAATTAAGAATTATTTTTTGCTGGTATGTTTCATTCCCTTCCTAACACTTTATTTCTAAAATTGATATTTAGATATTTAGCCTTTTGGCTCTTTGGCTGTTATAAATTAGCGATCAGAAGTTAGTTAAAATAAATCACTTTTTACCCTCCCCAACACATATAAACTTTTTATTTTTATAGTATTATGGCGGCTAAAGCCTTCGTTACAGAAAACATCCAAAAAGAAATTACAAAGTCGAAAAACGAATCACGAATCCACGACCTATTAATATAAGCACAAACTGTTTGGTTGAAAAGTAAGGCATTTGAAACATACCTTTTTGCTAGACATTTAGATTTTTGGACTTTAATTACCAATCTACAAATCACTGCTCAACTTTAAATAGCTATAAAGTGTTTAGTTGAAAAGTAGGATAAATACTCCTAATATTAAGTGCCAAGCACTATTTAATTGTGCACAATTTTGTGCTAAAGTATTAGAAATGAGGAGTTTAGTCTTTTACTATTGTAACATTAATTTTGTCTAGGTACTTACAACGAATTAAATCGTTTAATTTATTCAACTACTCAACATAATGAATCACCAAAAAAAAATACAACATCTCTGTTGGCGTGCTGGCTTCGGTCCTGATCCTAAAACGTTAAATCAGCAAAGATTAATTTCCATTGAACAGATTGTTGCTCAACTTTTTGAAGCTTCCAAACGCAGCAAACCTTTGGATGAGATTCCCCCTTATTTGAAGCGAGAAGCGCAGAATATGCAACAATTGTCTATGGCTCGAAAAATGGAGTTACGTGATCTTTCTAAAGACTATATCCAAACGTTAAATATAAAATGGTTGGAAAAAATGGCTTATGGAAAGGCGCAACTTCGCGAGCGTATGACCTTATTTTGGCATGATCATTTTGCTTGTAAAGAAAAAAACGCACTATTTGTTCAACAACAAAATAATACCCTTCGCAAATATGCCTTAGGGCACTTCGGCGATTTATTATTTAAAGTGGCTCAAGACCCTGCTATGTTGAGTTTTTTAAATAATAAACAAAATAAAAAATCTAGCCCAAATGAAAATTTTGCTAGGGAATTGCTCGAACTATTTACACTCGGTATTGGTAATTATTCGGAGCGAGACATTAAGGAAGCCGCACGTGCTTTTACGGGCTGGAAATTTGATAAAGACGGCAACTTCAAAATGGTTCAACGACAACATGATGATGGCGAAAAGGTGTTTATGGGACAAAAGGGCAATTGGAGTGGTGAGGACATCATCCGTATTATCTTAGACCAAACTCAAACAGCAGAATTTATTGTTAGCAAAATCTATCGTTATTTTGTAAATGAACAGCTCGATAAAAGCATTGTCAAACAATTAGCTAGGAATTTTTACCAATCTAATTACGATATTTCAACTTTAATGTACCAAATTTTCACTGCTGATTGGTTTTACGCACCAGAAAATGTGGGTACAAAAATTAAATCGCCAATTGATTTTCTGACTGGTTTAATGCGAACTTTTAAGGTGCAGTTTACGAGCAAAGAATCCCCCCTGATTGTGCAGCGTGTACTTGGGCAAACCCTCTTTGATCCGCCTAATGTAGCAGGCTGGAAAGGTGGACGCAATTGGATTGATAGCTCCACAATGACTTTCAGAATGAACTTGCCAACCATTTTATTTAATAATGCAGAAAGTTACATCGCTCCTAAATCGCCTTTGGCTATGGAAGGTAAACGCAAAAATCGCTTTGGCAAGGCGAAAAAAGTTAAAGCACGCTTTGATACCAATGCTTATCTGCAATACTTCCACCCTGTTTCGCCTCAAAATTTACCTTTAACAGTGGCTAATTATTTGCTTCAAATAGATGCCCAGCAACTAGACCCTCAAATATTAGATAAATATGCTGTTGGTAACAATAAAGAAGCTATTATTCAAAATACAACTCTTGCGCTTTTGTCTTTGCCCGAATATCAGTTGTGCTAGTAGCATAAATTCATAAATTTTTGCGCCGAATCCATTGATTATTTATTCATCAGTTCAAACATATAGTTTCTATTAAAATGCAGAATATTAATGTGTTTATTTTCTAAATAATCTACATTAAAATAAGGATTTTCGCTAAACTGCTCTGTAGACCCTCCTGCAAAATCAAAATTAGTGTAAATCCCTTCTTGTGCGCCATTGGTGATGTAATAACCAAAGTTTTTGCCATGTGTTTTGTATAAATTGCCAAAATAACTGGTTAAATCAAAACCTGCTGCTGCATTTTTAGAAGGTTTACTTTGAAAACGATATTGGTAAACATCGCTAAAGCTTTGATGTGTAGGGTCATAGGGGTCTATCCAATATGGAGCAGTAACATGAAAGTTGAGGTTGACAAAATAATCTACATCTAGCTCATTCATTTTCAACCAATTTGGCATTCCAAACACCGTAATATTGTATCTATCACTTAGTATAGTCAGCTTCCGCATTACGTCATTAATCAAGGCAGCATCAAAAGTTGTTGCAATAATTACATTCTCCACATCAGGCATCAGGTAAGCTTCCAACTCACTAGATGTATTATCTATTCCATAAATCACCTGACGAACATTAGGATTGGGAAAGCCTTCCGTTTTTTGTGTATACTGCCTTGAGAGTTCATACAACATTTTTCCTAAAGAAATATCTTTTGATTTGCTTCCACCTAATGCTAAAATATTTTTTGCACCAAAATTTTTCATCACAAAATTATACATAGCCTCGCAATGTGTTTCAATAGGTGGGCTGGCAATCAGGTAAAAAGGATTTTGCGTAGTTATTTTAGGAGAAGGCGACAGTGGCGATACCTGATAAATTTGGTGGCGGCGCGCATAGTCAGCAACAACCTTTAATGGCTTATTGTATACAGGACCAATGATTAAATCACTACTTCTCAGGATGGGATCATTCAAAATTTGCTGAACTTTTTCTGGTTTACTTTCCGTATCATATACCCGTACATTAAGATTTAATCCCTGATTTTTCAAATCCTCTAAAGCCACTAATGCACCTTCATAAAACTCTAGTGCCAATTTTGTTTTTTTAGAAAATTCAGCATTTCGCACATTAAACGGCAACATCATAGCTATATTAAAGGGTTCTTGTGGCACATTCGGCGGTGGCGGTAAAATAACTGCAGCCTCTTGTGGTCTATTAACAGCCGTATTCTCTACCTCTGGTTCAGTTGGTGGAGCTGGAGCAGGCTGTTCTACATATTCAGGAGTAGTAGGTTGTTCCTCCGCAGGCTGTTCAACTGGCGGTGTAGGCGGACTGACAACAACAGGCTCCTCAGCTGGAGCTGGCGGTAGCGGATTCTCCTCTACAGGTTGCTCAACTGGCGGTGTAGGCGGACTGACAACTATAGGCTCCTCAGGGGCTGGCGGTAGCGGATTCTCCTCCACAGGTTGCTCAACTGGCGGTGTAGGCGGACTGACAACTATAGGCTCCTCAGGGGCTGGCGGTAGCGGATTTTCCTCTACAGGTTGCTCAACTGGCGGTGTAGGTGGACTAACAACAACAGGATCCTCGGGTGGAGTTGGTGGTAGCGGATTTTCCTCCACAGGTTGCTCAACTGGCGGTGTAGGTGGACTAACAACAACAGGATCCTCGGGTGGAGTTGGTGGTAGCGGATTTTCCTCTACAGGCTGCTCAACTGGCGGTGTAGGCGGACTAACAACAACAGGATCCTCGGGTGGAGTTGGTGGTAGCGGATTTTCCTCTACAGGCTGCTCAACTGGCGGTGTAGGCGGACTGACAACAACAGGCTCCTCGGGTGCTTCAGGCTGAATGACAACCTTTTCGTCTACAGGGGCAGGCGTTGGTTGAGTTGGGTTAGTGGTAGTAGGCCTTGGATTTTTATAGGGGTTCACCTTATAGGGCTTGGTAACGACCTTGCCCTTAATTTTTTTAGGAGGTTGAGGGTATGTTTGCGTAGTTCGCTGTGTTTGTTTACTACCACTTGAAAAACAGGCACTCATAGCTAACAAAAGTACTACAAAGACTGTCCAATAAGTTGCTTGATATAAGTTCTTAGGTTTAACGCTTGCCATTGCCTTTATTAAAGTTAATGAATATTTAAATTAAGTACTTAGTAGTCAGTCAAGATAAAATTGACGATTGCTTTTGGCGTTTTTT
>JAHDHV010000415.1 GCA_020631155.1 Bacteroidota bacterium
ATAGAATCGGAAAGCCCATGCGCCCAGTCGTACATTGGGTAAATATTCCAAGCGTCTCCAGTACGGTGATGATGCGCTTTTAGGATGCGGTACATAATGGGGTCACGCAAATGCATATTGGGCGAGGCCATATCAATTTTAGCTCGCAACACACGGCTGCCTTCATCAAATTCCCCTGCTTTCATGCGCTCAAACAAGTCCAAATTTTCGGCAATGCTGCGACTGCGAAAAGGACTGTCTGTACCTGCTTTTGTAGGCGTTCCTTTCATTGAAGCAATTTCCTCAGAGTTAGAATCGTCTACATACGCCTGTCCTTGTTGAATGAGTTGTACCGCATAATCGTAGAGTTCTTGAAAATAATCCGAAGCGTAATACTCTCTATCGTCCCAATCAAAACCCAACCATTGCACATCCTGCTTGATGGAATTGACATACTCTACCTCTTCCTTTGCAGGATTGGTATCGTCAAAACGCAAGTTGGCTAGTCCCTTGTATTTTTTAGCTAAACCAAAATTAAGACAAATAGATTTGGCATGTCCAATGTGTAAATAACCATTGGGTTCAGGTGGGAAACGAGTGTGTACTTTCCCTTCGTTTTTGCCTATTTCAATGTCTTTTTCAATGATTTGCTCTAAAAAATGCAAGGATTCCTTTTTTTCTTTTTCTGTAGTACTCATGTTGCGATACTTGTTAAGTGTGAAACATTCATTTGACGGGAGGTTTCTTTTAGACTTTTAGCTAAAAAATTATCCTTTAAATATGCACCTTATTTGATTAAAACTTGTGCTATTTGAAACACATCCGTCTATTCATATAATACAAATATTTTTCCAAAAAAATAAATGGCAAAAATAATCATTAGTGAGCAATAATCTCGTATTTTTAAACCCGTATGTTGGAAAAAAGTTCCGTTTGTTTTTTTGAGTTGTGGAAAATGTCTAAAATGATTATTTTTTTCTATTAAAAGTGAATTTTTTTCCTGCAAAAAAAATCTAAATCACAAAACTTAATTTAAAAGTGAATTGTTACATTATTGAAGAGTTTGAAACCTTTGCTAAAGTTCGTTTTTATACTATTTATAAAGATGGTGATGTTTATACAGAAACAGACAAATTTTTTGCTCGTTTTCTTGGAGAAGATGGGTATACAAAAGATGATTTAAATTTCAGAGAAGATTTTGATGCTATTGTTAACCTCATTGAAACAATGGGACAAAAACATGGGGCTAAAGACCTGTTTTTTAGACATGAAAAAGCTGCTCACGCCTTACCTTCTAAGTCCTCTAAAAAAATCTCAACCATTGTCGGTATAGCATTTGCCTATATGAGCAATCAGTTACGTTTATATTGTATTCGTTTGACAGATAAAGTGGTTATTTTTTAGGCAATGGGGGTATTAAAACAAGTCAAGCAGCGCAAAACAGCCCTGATTTAGCTGCTAAATTTCGTCTTATCAACAAAATAGCAAAAAAAGTAGATGCTGCTATTATTGCCAAAGATATTCAGATTGAAGGAAAGGAGATAAAAGGTGATTTAAAACTTTATTTTTAAGTATAAATTTTACATATAAAATGCCAAGTAAGTTTTTCAAAAAAGCAGTTGCAGAAAGCAGTCAAAGTTCTAAAATTTTTGCACATAAATCAGCAGATATTGTAGTTAGGATTCATGATTTACTAAAGTTACAAAGCAAATCGCAACAAGAGTTAGCTACAAGTTTAAATAAGTCGCCTTCTGAAATTAGCAAATGGCTTTCTCCTTTGCACAATTTAACCCTCAAATCCCTTGCTAAATTAGAGGCTGCTTTAGGGGAGGATATTATCAAAGTTACACCTATCCCCGCTGCATCTGAATCACCTAAAAACGCGCAGCTCTTTGGGATTTCTCCCAATAATACCATCAAATCTATTACCCAATGGCTAGTTATAGATGTACAATTATTGGATAAAAATACAGTAAAAGACCTAATAATAGCGAATCAAATTTATGAACAAACTATAATTAATAATAGAAAAGATTTTTCACTTTCTATTTTAGCATATATAAAAGCATTCGAAAATGAAATAGATGCCAAAATAACACCTCATTTTAAAGCAGCAGGTCTAAAAGCAAAAAAGTATAATACTTTTAAAAAAAAGAAAAAATTATTAACTAAATTAAAAAATGTATCAGAGTTAAGTTTGGCAGGAACAATACCAAGTTGCAATTGTAAACTCAAAAAGGCACTTTTTTTAAAAGAAAAAATAGTATTATCATTTAAAGAAAATTTTCTAAGTATAGATTTTTCTATATTAAAAAAAATAAAAAAATACCAAACAACTGCATCCTCCAATACTTTTGATAAAGAAACAACAGACGAAGCTATCCAATTAATTAAAAGTTTCCTGAATGATATGTTGAGCAATTATCAACCTAATTCTGAGCTTTCCGCCCCCCCAACTGATAAGTTAGGCTAATCTTTTAAAGGCTATAGGTTTCAAAAATAGTTTATAAAAACAGAAAATAGTAGCATCTCACATTACAATAATTTAGAACCGATAATATTTTTTTTTCAGACAAATACACATCCATCTAAACTAAGTGCCAAGCACTAATTAATAGTGCCAGCTATTCCCAAGATGAGAATTAAGCTAAAGTATTGATAACTATATCAAAATACATATAGAATATTTAATTTACTAAAATATACTATTGATAATCAATGAGTTACATACATTTTACTATTCATTATTCTTGACGTAACTCCTTGACTATCAGCGCATTAAGTCCATCTTGGGAATTACTGTAATAGTGCACAATTTTGTTCTAAAGTATTGACCTTCATTGCTTTAATCAAACAAGGAGTCCCGTTTAATTATTGTGTAGTACTTACTACTCCGATTTGATCAATTTTTTCTAATATGCCTATTCCTTCTTTCAGTTCTACAAGTGAGAAGTAACGGAAGGCAATGACTAAACAAAATAAAGCATTGGTTAGTAAGCTGATGAGACTGACAAACATTTGCAAAATAGTAATTATTATTGTCAAATAATTTAGCCCTACTGTTTCCAATAAACCACTTAACCCAGCCACTAAAAGGCTAGGGGCAAAACTTAGGCAATTGGTAATAAAAAAGGTTAAGATAAATAGTCCGAATGTTGTCCAAAAATGATTTCTAAGTAGATAAAAACACCGCCTAAAAGCAGTCCAAAAGCTATTTCTTTCTACTAAGCGCATAATATAAATCATGGATAATGCCATTAAAGCATAGCTAAATGCTCCATAAAATAAAAAAATTCCCAATAAAGGGAGCATGAAGGCAATCAACAATAGAAATAGGCTGCCAAAAAAGAATGCTATACTAAGTAGGAAGGTAGTACTGGCAAATAACCATAAATCTTTAAAAACCCTTTTAGATACATCCGTTACGCTAATGTTTTGGAAGTTTTCCGCCGTCTTATAGAGCAGCATATATTCATAAATAGTTGCCAAGAACATAGAAAAACTAAATACAAAAAGGGCAATAAAAATAAAAAGTTTTTGAAAGAAGCCCGAAGTAACATAGTCTAATATATTGTTTGCCATATCATCTAAATCAACTCCTAAAGTCAGGAAAATTAAAATAGAGTTGAGCAGAAAGACAAATAAAACGAAGGGGGAGGCAACAATAACTAGTGATTTTAACAACAGCTTGATGTTTTGCCGAACAAATTCTGTGGATACATTGATGGTTTCTGTAACACTGCGTATCTGCCGAAATTCTATCTTAGGAGAAGTGGCTTTTATCATTAGATCAAAATGGGTTTATATTAAAAAATACTTCAAGTAACACTTTGTATTTGACACTACAATGATAGAACATTCAAACGAAAACGACAAAAAAAATGGCACTTACATTCAATATGCAAGTACCATTAGAAACAAAATGTTAACCTTTAAAATCCAGCTTTTTTATTGAGTAATTATAGACACAAAGTGATAAGTGCATTTGACAGTGTTTTAATAAAAAACGGTCTTATATCTTAAACCTTGTGCCTTATATCTAAGCCTATTGCTTGACAAATTTGCGGCTGATAATTGTTTGTCCGTTGTTTAAAGATAAAACGTAACTGCCCACCGCATAGTTGCTTATATCTACAGGAAAATCATTAATACCCATCTGTGAATGAATGGTTTGTGTATCAATGAGCTTGCCTGTTATATTGTAAACAGAGAGTGTAATCTCTGTAGGTTCGTTGTTATAAAAACGTAGTTGTATTTGTTCTGTTGCAGGAATCGGGAAAAGATTCGTAATGGAAAAGTCAGATTCACCACGCTTCAAAGTAATGACTGAGGAGCTAGTAGTTGTACCATCGAAATCGGTTTGATCAAGGCGGTAGTAACTAAGGCCTATAGGTGCATCTTTGTCGAGCCATTCGTAGCCGCGCGCTGAGGTTGTATTGCCTGCACCGTCTACTGTAGTAATTGCCTCAAATTCCTTGCCATCTCTTGAACGCATTAGTGTAAAATAAGCATTATTGGTTTCGGTTGCGGTAATCCATTTTAATAAATTACCTTTTTGCGTAACTTCCCCTTCAAATACTAATAATTCAACATTGATCGTCAAACATTCTAAGAAACCGCGATAGGTGCCTGCTAAACATTTATTGGCATCGGTAATCACTACTTTGTAACTGGTATTCGATGGAACGGGGCCGAGTGGTGCAATTGGCGTATTGACATCTTCCACTGTAATATTGAAAAGGTCGCCGCCATCAATTTGGTAAGGTGGTGTGCCGCCTTCAATGATGATGTAAATAAAGTACTCCTCTGAGCCTTGAACTGAGGTGCAGATTGGTTCAACAGTAGCTACAAAATCGGTGCATAGCTCGGAGTTGTTGGTAAAAATACCTGCCCCAACATTGACCAGCGTTTGCCCAGCTATCAGGCTAAAGGCATCAGTGCGGCCATCATTATTAATATCGCTATCTATACTTTCAACAGTGCCTTGGTCTTTTGGTGAGGCTAGGAAATTATCAGGAATCACTACAATGATATAGTAACTGCCTGCAAATAACTGTTCAAATCGGTAGACACCGTTTTCATCGGTAAATGAGGTAGCAATTTCATTGTCTGTTGTTGCATCATATAAAATGACCAAGACCCCAGGCACCCCGATTTCTCCATCATCGCGCAAGCCATTTTGATTTTCATCATTAAATACCACATCTGTAATCACACTAAATAAGATTGGCTCGTCTGTTTTAAATAAACCTGCGCCAATGCCTGTTACTATTTCCCCTGCTACAATGGTTAATACATCTGTGCGTCCGCTACTGCTAATATCGCTATCCAAGTTTTCATCTGTGCCTTGATTTCGAGGGGAAACCTGATAATCTTCTGGAATATTGACCACCATATAGTA
>JAHDHV010000416.1 GCA_020631155.1 Bacteroidota bacterium
AACAAAAATCACTCAACATCAACCCGTCATTTTAACGTTGACTAACTACTTAGCAATAAATGTAATTTCATTCATTGCTAAAAAAACCTATATAGCATAATTTTTTATTTTTTTTTAAAAAAAACAATTTTATCCCCCTATGAAAAAATTACCAATTTATTCCGTAATTAACAAATTATTTTTGTTAATCTTCTTTTCTGTGCTTGCTACTCTGAGCCATGCACAAACTCACCACAATAATTGGATAAACTACGACCAAACTTATTTCAAATTCAAAGTGCATGAGGATGGTGTGCACCGCATTAACTTTGAGACCTTGCAAAGTGCTGGACTTGAAACAGTACAGGGCAGTCAGTTTAAACTTTTTTATAAAGGGCAGGAAGTACCCATTTATGTCAGTAATGCTGGACAACTTGCTACAACAGACTACCTAGAGTTTTTCGGCGAAAAAAACGATGGCGAATTTGATACGCAATTATATCAAAATTCCGATTGGCAACCGACCGATCAGTTCAGCCTGTTTACAGACACTAGCCGCTACTATCTAACTTGGGATAATGACAACAATGCTCAACGTTATGTGGATGCGGATAATACCATCTCCAACCCACCTGCTAAAGAAAATTATTTTTTACATACTGTTACTTCAACACATGCCAACGCTTTGAATAGTGGTAAACCAGAGCGTTTTTTGGGTACGAATACATATTTTTCGGATTTTGGCGAAGGCGAAGGCTTTTTGGGTAGTCATATTCCCTCTGGTTTTGGTACAGTCATTAGTAGGTCTTATGATATAGAAACGCCTTCACTGTATAAACAAGTAGATGCGCCAAATGCCTCTTTTGAATGTAGGGTAGCAGGTAGACGCAATGATTTTACCATTTTTGATGAGCATCATCTGCAAGTAGAATTGAATGGGCAATTATATGTTGACCAAATTTTTAAGGAGTATGAAATACATACTTATCGTGCCAGTACGGTTTTTCTAAACAATATCACCAGTCCAACAACAGAGGTTACTTATACTGCCTTACAAGATTTGTCTGATCAATCTTTAATGTCTATTATATATACATCTATTACCTATCCTCATTCTTTTGATTTTAAGAATAAAATAGAATATTATTTCATCTTAGAAAATAGTGAAGAGAAGTATATAGAAATTGAGGGATTTCTTGGCGGTACAAATCCTGTTTTATATGATTTAACACATCATAAACGCTATACTCCAGTGGTAGAAAGTGGGGTATATAAGTTTCATTTGCCTGCTGAAGTAGATGCTTCAACTCAATCAAGAAAGTTATTATTACTTAATACTGATTTAACGCTTAGTCAACCTTCTTTACATACTATTGAAGAACTGAGTGCGGTTAATTTTACGGATTACAGCAAAACGGAAAATGAAGGCAATTACATTATTTTAACACATCCTCAATTACAGCAAGGAGCTACTAACTATGTTCAGGAGTACGCCAATTACCGAAGCTCTACCGAAGGCGGAGGCTATCAAGTAACTGTGGTCAATATTGAAGAATTATACGACCAGTTTGCTTGGGGAATTAGCAAAAACCCTTTAGCCGTTCGCTATTTTGTAGATTATGCTTTAAAAAATTGGAGTGTAAAACCTGAGTATTTATTATTATTGGGAAAAGGCGTACTCTATTCTAGAGCTAGATTCAGTCCAACTGCTTTTGCGAATTGTTTGGTACCTACTTTTGGACAAGGAGCCTCAGATAATTTATTGACTACAGAAAATATAGGGGACTATGATACTCGCCTAGCTGTTGGTCGGGTTAGTGCGCTTACATCTGATGAGGTTCGTGCTTATTTAGATAAAATTAAAGAATATGAAAATCCTGAAATCAACTGTGATAGAACAGCGCAACAGTGGGCTAGAAATGTGGCACATGTAGTCTTAGCACGAGGAAATGATGAACAGGAATATATGAATGAGTATGTGAATGGCTATAAAGATATTGTAGAAGCCCCTTTATTTGGTGCTTCTGTAACAACTTATAGCACAAGTTTAGCCTTGTCTGGTAACACTGTCCGTTTTCCTGAATTTGAGCAGAATTTAGAAGATGGACTAGGAATTGTAACAGTCTATGGACACTCACAATCAGCTGGCGAATGGGATGTTGAGCTAGAAGAACCTGAAGCGTATAATAATGAAGGAAAATACCCATTTATACTATCAGGAGCAAGTTTTGTGGGAAATGTATATAATTCAGACCCAAGTTCACTTTCAGAAAGATTTGTACTGGCAGATAATAGCGGTGCCATTGGGTTTTTAGGAAATGCTAATTTTGCGGTCTATGGAGGATTACAAGATATATTAGATGATGTTTTGTCAAATGTATATCAACAGTTTAGTAAAGATAGTTATGCCGAACCTATTGGAACATGTATTTTAAAGACATTGAATAAGGTTTATATTGAGGATATAACACAGGCTTTTGCGCGTGATTATAGATTTATTAGTGAAGGATTAAACTTACAAGGCGATCCTGCGGTGATATTGGCGGCTAGTGCAGGCAATCCTGAATTTTTGATAGAAAATAATGAATCATATGAAGATGTGAAAGTCTATGATGCTATGGGCAATCAATTGACGGATACACCGCTTGTTTTAAATGAAGTAACTGGACTAAGTTTTCATGTAACGGTGAATAGCATCGGTCGTAGTGTGGATGATAGTTTAACACTTCGCATTATGCAAAATCTACCTGATGGAAGTAGTGTATTGGTGGCTGAGGAAACTGTTGTCGCACCTGTCAATGCTCAAACTTATGTATTAACTCCTGAAAATGTGAATACTAGTTCGGGAGAGCATACTTTTTCTATTCTAATAGACCCTGATAATGTGCATATGGAAGATTGCGAGGATAACAATGAAGTCAATATAGCTGCTACCATTGAGGTTAGCTGTGCAGATGTAGGCGCGCCTTGCGATGATGGAGATGATTGCACCAATAATGATGTATTACAAGCAGATTGTACTTGTAAAGGAACACTGCTCGGACCAGATAGCTGTGATGATGGTCAGGCTTGTACAACAGATACCTATAATTACGAAACTTGCAGTTGTGAATATCAGGTAAGTCTTGCAACCCCAACTGTTACAGAATTTGTGGAGTTTTGCGGAAATAATATACAAACATTGACCGCAACAGGGGCAGAAAATGCTACTTTTGAATGGTATGCTGATAGGGAAGCAACAAATCTATTACATACAGGAGCAAATTATCAACCAGATAAGCAGAATAAAAAATATTATGTATTACAAACAGTAGACGGTTGTATTAGTAAGCCATCTACAGTAGAAGTGCAGTTAAAAGAACCTCAGCCATTTATGGAAAAAGGGCCTTTTACGGTTTGCGATTTTGAAGAAATTGAAACGAATATCAACAACTGGAAAAGAGCAGATACAGCCGTTGATTTTGATTGGAATTATTTGACAGTAACTCTTTCAGATGGCAGGCTCATTCAGCATGTGACTTGTACCGTGACAGAAGATAACAGCGAGGCTTGTGTTGAGCAGAAACAGTCTTTTAATGTTTTTATGGATACACCAATCAAGGTAGCAGCAACCACAACGTGTATCAATGAAGATGAATATGAGGTACAGTTACGCATTGATGGTGGTTTTCCACCTTATATTGTGAATGGAGTAGCGTTGAAACGTCATGAGCATTATTACTACAGCGAACCAATTCCAATAAATGAAGCCTATAACTTTGAAATAACGGGGTATATGTATTGCAAAAATGTGCAAGTTTCTGGCGGAAACAATATTGATTGTGGGAATTAAGGAACTAATAAAGGCGGCATTGCCTGAATAAATTGTACCAAATCATCTAATTGCCAAGCATCTGATAGGTGGAAATTACCGATTCGGGTGCGGCGCAGGGCGGTGAGATAGCCACCATTTTGCAAGGCTTTGCCAAAATCATGAGCAATAGAGCGAATGTAAGTGCCTTTACTACAGGATATACAAAAGTCTACTTCGGGTAGAGCGATCCGTGTCAGCTCAAAAGAATGAATATACACAGTGCGCGCTTTGGGTGTAATAACTTGCCCTTTGCGCGCCTTTTTGTATAGTGCAACACCATCTACCTTGATGGCAGAGTAGGTAGGCGGAACTTGTTGTTGTTCACCTAAAAATGGTGGTACAGTAGCCAATATCTGTGCTTCGGTTAAGTGGGCATAGTCAAATGTGGCAGAGGGGGCGGTTTCGGCATCGAAGGATGGGGTAGCGGCTCCGAGCGTTATGGTGCCTGTATACTCCTTGTCCAAGCCTTGTAATTCGTTGATGGTTTTGGTGCGTTTGCCCGTACAAATGAGCAACAAACCTGTAGCCAACGGATCAAGTGTGCCTGCATGACCGACTTTAATTTTTTTCTTACCTGTTTGTCTGCGAATGGCATAGCGCAATTTGTTGACAACATCGAAGGAAGTCCACGTTTTAGGTTTGTCTACCAAAAGCAATTCACCTGCTATAAAGTTGAAATTAGGGTGAGAAGATTGCACGAAATAATGTAGTTTTATTAAATAATTATGAATTTTGGATATGAGACGGTATGTTTCAAATCCTATATTTTTCCACCAAACAGTTTGTAGTTATTTTAACAGCTTGTGGATTCGTTGATCAGTGATTCGTTTTTGTTTTTTATAAAGTATTGAAAATAAATATATTATTTCACGTCTTAAATCTTATATTTAAGTGCTTACTCAACTTTCTAAACTCCAAAAAAATCTACCTTTGTGGGCATTTTTTGCAGCGTTTTCCGCGCTTGTATTTTTTACAACATTTTTTCTTTTTACAACTTATTTCAGGAATAAAACGAGGTTTAACAACAACATTGCTTTCTAAAACATTTAAAAACTGCATGATTATCTAAGGATTTTGGTAAATAACGTCACAAAGATAATCTTTATTTAGATTAAATCTAAATAGTGAGTGTTTTTTTAGCGTAAAAATAGGTTTAAGGTTACGAGTGCTTAAAAAACGAAAGGGTTTTCACAAGGCATTGAGCGCGTGTAAAAACCCTTATCAATTAAAGAGTATTGAGGAATTTGAGGGTGCAAGAGTAGATTGTATTTGAGGAGTATCTACTCTATCTAAATAGTTGATTTATTTTTCAACTATATTAGAGTTTTTTTAAAAAAGGTATGTTTCATTTTCTTCCTAACACTTTGGTTGTGAGATTGCCTTTTAGAAATTAGCAATTAGAGATCAGAAATTGGAAGTTATTTTTTGAACTTTCTCCTAGCTATTAATTTTTGATTATTAATTATTTATAAGGACTTTAACAGCTAACGCTGCTGTTAAGTGCCAAGCACTAATTAATTGTGCACAATTTTGTTCTAAAGTATTGA
>JAHDHV010000417.1 GCA_020631155.1 Bacteroidota bacterium
GTTGAAAAGTTACAAGGTTTTAAAGTTTTTATTTTTTTAATAAATTTAAAAAACAACACCTTTTAAATTGTTAATCAAATTTATACAAAATTAAATAAAACTGTTATTGTTTTTGTTAATGGAATAAAAGGCGAAAAGCCAATTTAGCTCCAAACTCTAAAAAAGTTACAAGGTTGTAAGGTTGTTTTTTTAATAAAATGTTATTGGTAAATTTTATGTTTTTTATAACTAATGAACTAAATCACTTTAGTTTAAACTCCAAATTTTTAAAAATGAAAATATAGCCACCCAACAAAAGTAAAGGTATACCTGCCAAATTTTATACAAAATATAAAAGAATGACAGGTATATGTTGTGTTGTTTTTTATTAGATGTGAGACAGGATGCGTGAGATAGGAGATTTTTCTTATATCTTGCGTCTGAATCTTACATCTAAACATTCATCATTTCAGCAAAATCAATTTTTTGGTAATTAGTTGATTGCCAATTTGTAAACGCACTAAATAAGTGCCATTTGCTAAATTGTTGCCATCAAAGGTAAATTGATGTTTGCCAGAGGCTCGTTCTTCTTGCTGGGCTAGGGTGGCTATTTTTTGCCCAGTCAAATTGTAAATGTCTAAATTAATAAGGGTATTTTCTGTTAAGGAAAAGCTAATTTGCGTTTGTTGCGAAAATGGATTAGGGGCTATTTGTATTGGAATTTCACTAGGTGTATCAATATTTGTATAATCTACTGGTTCCCCTGTTTTATAAGCACCTCCACAGCCATCTATAACCGCAAGGAAATCGGAGCCTGCTTCAGCAATAAAATTAGGTCTCAACACAATTCTAGTACCAGCATCATAAATAACATCTGCCCCACTTTGCACTTCATTAGACGCAGTAATAACTTGGTTAACTTCGTGTTTGATAACCGTACCACTGCTAATATTATCAGCAGGATTGCTTAAAAACATAAAAATAGGGCAAGCAGGGTTATTGCTAAGGGTCGTAAATGTACCTATACTTGACCAGTTACTCCAATTATTACAGGGAGAGCATTGTACTTTAAGCCTATATTGATAGGTTGTATTGGGTGTTAAATTGGAAAGTAGGCTGGGATTGGTATTAGGTGCATTGCTTAACCAAGGAGTTGTACCTAATCGTCTATATTCCCACATATAATTACTGTAGCCTGTGTTAGAACAACTTAAACTCGCTGTGATAGGGGTAATTGAGTTAACATTGAGTTGGTTAATGGTAGGTGCATTGCAAGCTAGGTCGGCTGTTCTAAATGCTTTTGTTGTTGACCAATTGCTCCAATTGCCTGCTGAACAGCGTCTTTTTACTTGAAACTCATAATCGGTACAAGCTTGCAAAGAGGAAATATATTTATAGTTGACCGTAGTAGCACTTAGATTTATCCAACTTCCACCTTGAACTCTATACTGCCAATCATACTGGATAGTGCCTGAAATGGGACTCATATTTAATCTTGCTATAGTGGCACTAATATTAGTCGCAGAGATTTGGGTGTTTGTTGGGGCATTGCAGGTGGGGTTAATGACAGTAAATGAATCTAAATAAGAACAAGCAGTATTATTGTTTTCATTGCTTTCATTGGGTACATCATTATCAGCATCAGTTTTAAATATAATTCGATAAGTTCCCGATGGAGTATTACTCGGTATTGTTAAAACTTTATTAATTAGAATACTGACACCTGCATTTAAAGAAGATACTTGATAAAAACCTAAGTAAACATCATTGCTATCATAAGTACAATTTGTTGATAACCAGTATTTTATTTTATGAGCACCAGCCGTTCCTAAACCAATATTATGATCATTACAAGAGGTGCTAATTGTGCCACCTGCTGTAACAGAAGTTGTTATTATATTAGGAATGGCAATTTTTAGATCAGGTGGTCCTACATTAATTGGGGGTGTCACTGTGATAGGGATACAACAAGTATTATTACTTTCACTACTTTCTGTTACTAAGTTAGAGCCATCTGTTTTGATAATGAGCCTATAGTTACCAGGAGAGATATTTGTAGGAATGCTTACTTGATGACTGGAAACGTTTGAAGTTGCACCTGCTGATAAACTTTGTAAATAACGTTGGCCTATGTAAATATCATTACTACTATAGGTACAATCATTTGATAAATAAAATCTTGTATAGCTATAGCCTGAGGTTACAGCACCAATGTTTTTAACTGAATAACTTACGCTAGTTGTGTTACCTACTGTAATACTAGTGGGATTTGTATTACAATTTTGTATGCTCAAGTCAGGAGTTGTAGGTATACTATTGATATTAAAACTATGGCAACTTGTATTATTATTTTCATTAGATTCACTGACAGTATTCGAACCATCTGCTTTGATGATTAAATAGTGGATCCCTGCTGGAATACTTGTGGGAATGTTTAGAGAATAATTAGAAACAGTTGAACTCACACCTGCTGATAAGCTTTGTAAATAACGTTGCCCTATATAAGTATCATTACTACTATAAGCGCAATCATTTGATAAATAAAATCTTGTATAACTATAACCTGCAGTTGCAGTACCAATATTTCTAATAGTATAATTCAAATTAAGTGTACCACCAGAAGAAATATTAACAGGGCTAATGTTAGCTGTTTGAATATTTAGATCTGGTTGTGAAGAATTACAAGCATTGCTATTTAAATAGCTGCGATTAGTCATATAACTTTGCAACATTCTACTTAGTTGCCCTTGTGAAAAATAATATAAACAAGAATGGCATGAGTAAGACATAATGTTATTGGTTTGTGGACTATGAGGGCGATTTTCACATAGATCAGTAGTGCTTCCTATATAGCTACAAGTACTAGAAACTACATTACTATAACATCTTAATCCAGGATCGGCAGGTGTATCACATAATAGATCGCCAGCAGTATTACAATTATAACAATTTGAACTAGAAATTCTTGTAACATTTTCAGCACCCATAGATGTATCATGTGTATGATAAAGGTGAAAGTAATGGCCTAGTTCATGGGCTAGTACACCGCTATTAATACAGGCATTATTCATAATAATCCAATCTCGACTAGGAGCAGCTGATGGGAAATAGGTCCAGCCACAATAACCAGGGCTATTAGGAACAAAGTAAATGTTGACAACATTGCTTACGTTATTACTAGCAGCTAAGGTAACATCTGATGTTTGATTCAAATTAGATGCAAGATTAGGAACAATATCATTATTGTAAAAAGTAGTATTATTAATGTAGTTGATATTACCACATTGTTGAAAAATCATATTATTAGGTGAAAAATATTGATTAACAGTATTTAAGGCGGATAATATACTACTAGGAGTAACACCACCTGCTCCTGTGCTTGTGCGAAGAATATGTATTTTTACAGGAATATAATTAGGCATTAACCTAGCCTGCTCTACATCTACAGCATTTCTTTCCGCTTGTGTTGCTTTTTCAAAGGCTATTTGCTCTGCTGTAACTCTAGTGCCACAGTTACCTTGTGCATATACAATTTTTACTTGCCCTATTAGGCAAAAAAGTAAGATTATGTTGAATGTTATCAATGATGTTTTATGTGAAATTTTGTTTTTAAAGTTCCCAATCACCACCCCTAAAAATAGCAGCAATCGAAAAAATATAGTAGATAGAAAGTTATTTGCTTTCATTTTTATTATTTTTACCTCGTGAACGAATATTGTTTACAGTAGTGCAACTCCACAGAAGCCAAGGAACCGCCAAATTCATTTGTTTTTCGTGGAGTTCACTATTTTTTAGATATAAGATTGGAGATTTAAGATATAAGATAATATTTTTAAAAAAGTCTTACATCTTGAATCTTACATCTTGAATCTTGAATCTTGAATCTTGAATCTTACATCTTACATCTTACATCTTACATCTTATATCTTATATCTTACATCTTATATCTTATATCTCTCAAAACTATTTTTCTAACTGTTCTACTCGCTGCATTAATGTTTTTACCAATGCGGTGAGTTCTGTTATCTGTGCCTGTTGCTCCCGAATCGTTTGATCACTATCAATCTGATCCAAGCGCATTTCCTCAATTTTGATTTGCTGTCGTAAAGTGACATCGCCTAAATTGATTTTGCCATCCATTGCTTCGGCGGACTCAAAACCCTTAAGGTGTCCATTTTTGGCGATAAAAGCAGCTTCTTCTGCTAGGGTAGTGCGGCAATAATCCTCCTCAAATACATCATCTGCCCAACCTAGTTCTACTTTTACTTCCTTAAATAAACCGCCACCATTTACAAATAATCGGTAGGCACTGCCATCTGCGGCAGTCATTGCAGGGTGTTTGTTGGTACCAATACAGTGAACACCAGATACTTGCAGACCTGGACCTGCTACCCTTGCGCCACCTTCAAAGTCACCGCCAAAATTAATGATCAATACATCATTAGGTAAGCCATCTAGTTCGGTACTTTGTGCATGTACCAATGCTTTATTACCTAATCTAACCCCTTGATTTCTTCCATCTCTGGTTCCTAAAATAAAGCTTCCACCTGCATTTTCAATATTGCCTTGAACTGTTAATTTATTGGTTAGGTTAGTTGTGCCAATTCCAACACGCCCTGCTTGGTTTAGTAATAAAACATTGCCACTACCACCGCTCAAAGCATCAAAAGAAAGGTCATTACTGCTTGTATTTACTAGATTCCATTGGTTTGTTCCTTGTGCTGCCCATACAATATTAGATCTTGCATTTGCACCTGCATCTAGTCTTATACTAAAGCCCGTCCAGTTAGGAGGTTCAAGAATACTCAATTTAGCAGGTTCATTTGCAGTCGTTCCAATATTAAGTTTGGTGTTTAAGGGAGTAGGATATAGAACATTTCCAGAAGATAACCACTGACCAAATGCCATTTGTTGGGTGCCAAAAAAGATTAAACAAGCGATTGATAATAAAATTACTTTTTTCATAATGATTGATTTTTTTGTTTTTGAAAAAATGATGTTTCTACTGACTAAAGTAGTTTGATTTCAAAAGGTGAATGTTTTTCCAAGAAAAAAAAGCAATTATTTTTCTAAATTTTCAATTCTGTTCATCAATGTTGTCATCAACTCTTTAAGTTGTGTTATTTCTTGTTGTTGTGTTGTAATCTGTGTTTGCTGTGCTGTAATCTGTTCTGCCTGCTCCCGAATCGTTTTATCACTATCAATCTGATCCAAGCGCATTTCCTCAATTTTGATTTGCTGTCTTAAAGTGACATCGCCTAAATTGATTTTGCCATCCATTGCTTCAGCAGATTCAAAACCTTTGAGGTGACCATTTTTTGCGATAAAAGCAGCTTCTTCTTCTAGGGTAGTGCGGCAATAATCCTTCTCAAATACATGGTCTGCCC
>JAHDHV010000418.1 GCA_020631155.1 Bacteroidota bacterium
TGTTCTGTACTTTCTGAATTTAGTTTTACTTCAATGCCTGTATCCAGTTCAATGACCTTGCTAAACTGTCGCTTCATAGTTTTAACCATTGGGCGAGAAATTTTGAAGTCATTATTCGCGACAAAGCCATTGTTTAATTCAAACTCATTTTTAAAATCCTTAAATGCTGCTATGTGTTTCGGACTTTCGATAACTTCTGTAGCAAATTCCTCTAAATCAAAGACATCGTGATCCGTAAAATAGTTAAGCGATTTATTTAACAGTAACACCTCATCTTTTCGATTATTTTCTTCTGCATATATATCTTCACAAAATTCCTTACACATAGACATATAATTCTGCGTATTAAATGAATTATCATGCACCCGATTGAGGTCTAAAAAATCACTTCGCCAATATTTCGCTTCCGTATCGCTTCGGCTCTGCTTATCCACAATCAACACCCGATACCCATCCTCTTTATAAGTATTAAATACCAAACAACCTTTGTCCAATTTTTTAATATTAATGCCTTTTTCGCGTTTTAGATGAAGCTGTGCATCTGCCTCTGTAGGTTTGAGGTATACATATTTATTTTCCGATTTAAAAATACCAATGCAATCTACTACCTCATCTTCTACCGCACAATCTGCAAAATAGGCAATGTACAACTCGCCACTTTGAATTTTGGGATGCGTAGACTGTTTGTACAAATGCCGAGCGATGGTAATAGAGTGATCATAAATCGTTTTACGATCGTCAAAAATGGCAGTACAACATTCTCGCATAATATTTTTATCAATACTACTAATGTCAGGATTAAAACGAAAATATTCGTCCGATTTGAAAGGCGGTAGAAAATAGTCTATCAGCGACTGCTTAAATTCGGCATCGCTAATTTGATACAAATCTTCATTGATCAGCACTCCTTCCTCGCGCAATTTATTTCCTACACGATGAATTGCAAGTGCTTTGAAAGTCATTTGAGAAAAGTCTATCATGGCTTTTATTATAAGAGTGGCAATAAGATAATATTTGGCGTAGCCTCAATACATTAAAAAAGCCCTAAAAGCTTAACTTTCAAGGCTTTGGAGATTGTCTTAATTTTGTTTTTGAAGCTGAAAATGATGGATTTTGTTCCCAAATGTAGCGTTTTTTGAGGTGCATAGTGGAGCTACGTACCGATAAAAAGGCGAAATTTGGGAGCAAAAGACGCATTTTTTAAGCCAAAGGACGAAATCAAGACAACCTATTGAGTGGAGAATACAGGAATCGAACCTGCGACCTTTTGACTGCCAGTCAAACGCTCTAGCCAACTGAGCTA
This sequence comes from Bacteroidota bacterium, assembly GCA_020631155.1. GTDB lineage: Bacteria > Bacteroidota > Bacteroidia > Chitinophagales > UBA2359 > JAHDHV01. Next base: position 1,304 of record JAHDHV010000418.1, read on the forward strand.
ATTCCCCTTTTTTGCTCCAACAAAATATTTTGCTAAAACAGTTCCACAAAGATACATTTTTTTAGGAAAATGCGCTATAATTCAGGGTAAAAAATACTGTATTAATTTGGTAGTTCTTCTAGAATGAAAATCAACAAAATCTGAACAAAAATCAATGTTAAAGTTTCATTTTAGCAGACATAGATTTTTTAAATACTTCATTTCACATAAATCAACAATTCGTACAAACGCGATTAATCACGTCTCTACATACAACTCAACAATTAAAAATACACATGAAAATTATTTTACCAAAAAAAGAAAACTACAGCTACCATCTTGATAATCAGAATAGTGCATTTCACATTAACGTTCCAAATGGTGCGTTTTATTATGTGGAAAAATTCTTTAGTGCGGACACTAGCCATCAATTGATGACACATTTTTTGGCCAATGAAAACGGCCTAGACTTTCAAAAAACGGATGGGCGATTATTTGAAAAGGAAAAATTTTCAAGTCTCCAATTTAGCAATATTCAATGGCAGCATAATCAAATTAAATTATTTGGTAAGTCTATTTTTGAGCCTCGTTATACAGCATGGTATGGCGATGAGGGGAAAAGTTATACCTACTCTGGCACGACCTTACAACCCCATACATGGACTGAACGCTTGCTATTTATCAAATCACAAATCGAAACCAGAACGGATGCGACCTTCAATAGCGTCCTCCTCAATTGGTATCGCGATGGTAACGATCATATGGGCTGGCATACGGATGATGAAAAGGAATTGGGACAAAATCCTGTTATTGCATCCGTTAATCTTGGAACAGCTAGGCGGTTTGTATTGCGTAGAAAAGACCACAAACAAGAAAAGGTAGAATTTTTACTAAATAGTGGTAGTCTACTCATCATGAAAGGCGAGCTACAGCACTATTGGCAACATTGCCTGCCTAAAATGCGCAAGGTCAAAGGCAATCGCATTAACCTAACTTTTCGGAAAATTATATAAGTGGACGTTTGCATTTCATCATTTTCAGTTTCAAAAACCTTCTCATATCTCCTGTCTCCTATCTCACATCTCAAAACACCTATTTAGGCAATGTAATTTGATTAGTGCCTGTATTTCTACCCTGACTATCTATAATTTTAAATTCTGTTCTACGGTTTTGGGCGCGACCTTCGGCGGTTTTATTGGTGGCAATTGGTAATAGCTCACCATAGCCTTTGTAACTCAATTGATTGGCTGAGATACCTTTGGAAACCAAATAATTATACACCGATCTCGCACGCTTCATGGATAGGTTTTGGTTGTAAGATTCTTTACCTACATCATCAGTATGCCCACCAATTTCAACACGCAAATCAGGATAACTACGTAACAATCCTACCAATTGATTTAACTCTGTATAAGAAATAGATTTTAACTCAAAAGAATTGGTCTCAAAAAACACATTTTTCAACACCACCGATTTGCCAACATTCCATTTATAGTCTGTATCTTTTTTAACTACAGGCTTTGGAGCAGGTTTTACAATTGGTTTCGGTTTAGGTGGAGCAGGCTTAGGTGCTTCTTTTACAACAGGTTTTGGAGCAGGTGGTGGCGGAGCAGGCTTAGGTGCTTCTTTTACAACAGGTTTTGGAGCAGGCGGTGGTGGAGCAGGTTTAGGTGTTTCCTTTACAATCGGTTTTGGCGCAGGCGGCGGTGGTGGAGCAGGTTTAGGTACTTCCTTTACAATGGGTTTTGGCGCAGGCGGCGGTGGAACTGGCTCTGGTTTTTCTTCAACAACTGGAATAGGCGCACTCACCTCTTTTTCTGGTGTAATTTCATTTTTTAGCGGTACTAATTTTTTAGGTTCTTCTTTAGGTTCATCCTTTACCAATGCCAATTCCTTATCCTCCTCATCCTCTGGAATAACGGTTAAGGTTCGTTTCACCTCCTCTTTTTTCGCCTCAATTTCTGGCTTATCTTCAAAGTCTTTTGCATCAATCATTTTACTAGCCAAAGGTGCTAATACAGGGGCTAATAATGGAGTGAGTTGAATGTCAATTAAATAGGGTTCTTCAGGGTTATGTTCTTGCAGGGAAAAATTTTCGGAGTGAAATAAATAGCCTCTTTTGGATACATTATACATATAATTTTTTCCAACAGGCAAAGTAACCAAAAATTTGCCATTGGCTTTGTCGGAGACCGTTCTATGTAGGGTTTTACCACTCTCTAAGTCAATCAAACGAATGGTTGCATCCAATTTTTTGCCTGTATCAATATCCGAAACTACACCTTTAATGTAGGTCACGTAAACAGGTTTCGCTTTTTTAGGCAGTTCAAAATAGTAAAGGTCTAAGCCATTTTCTTCAGTAAAAGAGGAATAATAGGCACGCGCGCCGTCAGCCGTTACAATCAGCCCGTTTTCATTGCCGCTCGTATTGATGGGGTAGCCCAAATTTTCCGCCTTCTGCCAATTGCCGTCTTTATCTTTTCGAGCTACATACAAATCCGTATCGCCCATGCCCAAATGACCATTGGAAGAGAAATAAAGCGTTTGATTATCAGGATGAATAAAAGGCGACTGCTCATCGCCGGGTGTATTGATAGCTTCCCCCAAATTAATAGGCTTTGTCCAATAGTTTTTAACCAAATTGCTGACCCACAAATCAATACCACCTAAACCTCCTTTGCGGCGGCTGGCAAAATAAAGCGACTTGCCATCGGCGGAAATGCTCGGCTGCGAATCCCAATGCCGGGTATTCACAGGCGGCCCCAGCTCATAGGGACCTTCCCAACTGTCCCCCCTGCGAATACAGTAGTAAATATCGAAACTGCCCATGCCTTTACGTCCTTTTGCTGCAAAAAACATACGCCTGCCGTCTGGAGAAATAGCAATTGCTCCTTCATTTTTGGCACTATTTACTTCTTCCAAGCTAACGGCCGTCTGCCAGCCTTCACTCGTTGTATCTTGGCGACTGTAGTAAAAATCCTCGCTAGAACTGCTCGTACCATTGAAGCGGCGAGTAAAAATAATCGTTTCCTCATCGGCAGTAACAGTAGGCAAATACTCATCGTGCTGGGTGTTGATGGTAGAATCTAGGCGGACGGGCTTAAAAGGAACGGGATTTTTTAGGGCATGTTCGGCAAATTGAGCGTTTTTCAGCATCCAATCTGCCTTATCTTTGATTCTTTGCCAATTTTTTCCAATACTTTCTACTGCTAAACATTTTTTTAAATATTGAATACTGCTGGTATATTTTTGCTGATCAAAATGGAGTTGCCCTAGTTTGTAATTGGTTTTAAATTGATTGATTGGCGAGGAGTCAATTTGCAAAATTTTTTCATAGGCTTTAGCAGCTTCATCAAACTCCTTTAAATGGGTGTGAATTTTTGCCAACTGTGCATAAGCTTTAATATATTTTGGGTAAATTTTGATGGCTTTTAAAGCATATTCTTTAGCTTCTTTATATGCTTGAGTATCAAAACTTGCTTTACTTTTTTGCAGCATTTTTTCTGCCTTTTTGGGCACATCACCCAAAGAAAAGGAGTAAAATGTAAAGGAAATGGCTACTATTATACCAATGAAAATTCGCATAAATATAGTTTAGAAATTAGAAGTCAGAAGTCAGAAATTAGCTTTTTGGACTTTTGGCTGTTTAGAGACTATATCTCCATTTTCAACAAAAAATTAATATATTTTATTTTTACCACACAATACATCACTTGAAATGGCACATTAGATTTTTTAAATATTATTTTGGGCTGCCCCCTCTGTTTCGCAAAAACGGCTACGCCTTATTTTGCTCAATCATCGGGGTCGGGCTGTCCGTTCCAATTCACCTTTGCCAAAACGCTGTTCGCTCTAAGCCTCGCTGATAGCTCTCTTACGTTCCGCCCTCACTCGGCTAAGGCTCTCTAGCGTTTGGCTGTGGCTCATTTCCACTCACATCCCTCATCTAAGCCAACAACTAGGTAATTTACCATTGTCAATACATCAGTTACTAATTTTTAAAGTCTAAATATCTTAGAGTTTGGAGCTAAGTTAGGTTTTCGCCTTTTATTTTATTGACTAAAATAACAACAATTTAATTAA
>JAHDHV010000419.1 GCA_020631155.1 Bacteroidota bacterium
AAAAACTTTAAAACCTTATAACTTTGCAACTTTCCAAACTCTAAAACTTTTTAACCTTCTTAGAGTTTAGAGCTAAATTGGGTTTTCGTCTTTCATCTTATTGGTTAAAGTAACAATAATATAATTAAATTTTGTATGCAGATAACTAAGAAATCAGTAGGTGTTAAGTTTAAAATTTATTAAAAAAAATAAAAACCTTAAAACCTTGTAACCTTACAACATTCCAAACTCCAAAACCTTCCAACTTTCCGACCTATAAAATAACTGTTCCATCAAACACATGTGTTGCTGCTCCTTTGAGCCAGATATTGGAAAATTGCTGTTCTTTTTTGTCAAAGGAAACGTTTAGGGTGCCGCCCTTAGTTGTTACTGTAATGGTGATAGATGCGGTTGTTGTGGCCTTTAGGGCGGAGGCGATACTCGCAGCTACAACGCCTGTACCACAAGAATAGGTTTCATTTTCGACTCCTCTTTCGTAAGTTGCTACAGAAATGTGATGTTCTGCCTTTTGCCGTTCCACAAAATTGACATTAATACCTTCTGCTTTAAAATTAGCTTGATTGCGAATGGCTCTACCTTCCTGAAAAACAGCAACTTGCGCCAAATCCTCCACAAACTGAACATAGTGCGGTGAACCTGTATCCAATACATAATCTTTATTATCATTATAAAGGTGAACCGTTTTTACATCGTTCATTTTTAGTGCAACCATAGTGCCATTATCTGAATGTTCGAGGCGCGCATCATGTTGGCCATCTACTGCCATAAAGCGCGTAGTTGCTGAGGAGGTGATGCCTAAACGATGGGCAAAGGCCACAATACAGCGTCCGCCGTTGCCACACATACTGCTCAAATGGCCATCAGCATTAAAATAAACCATCTCAAAGTCGCAAGTTGGGTGGTTTTGTACCAACATTAAGCCATCAGCACCAATCCCAAAACGCCTACTACAAAGGTGTCGGTAGAGCTCATTTTGCGTTGCCACTAGCTGCTCGCTTCTATTGTCAATCAAAATGAAATCGTTGCCTGTGCCGTGATATTTGCTAAAAGTTATAGTCATTTTTTTTAATTGCGAATTAGAAATTACGAATTACTTTTTTAATTACGAATTACAAAAATCTAAAAATCCAAGTATGCTCATTCAGCCAAATTGTTACTATTCACCGAATCTACCTGAACACTATCGGGTAAATTAAGGGGAGGATTTTTTACTCTTTTTTTGTCTGGATCATCAAATATAATGACCGCAAAAAGCGTTATCAAAATAATGATTAGAGAAATAAATGAAAATTTCCAGCCAAAAATGTTTCCACTTTGGGGTTGTTGAGTTTCTTCTTTCATATTACTTTTTTTTTGTCTAAAAAATATAAGGTAACCATTTTGCCTTAAAGCGTCTCTATGCTGTACTTACCCTCTTTACTCCTCAAAAAGTAAGTTTACTTTTTTGAAGTAGAATTCCCTTTCTACAACAATAAAACTACATCTACAAACTGCAAATCCATATTGTTGGATAAGAATTGTTCAAGTGAGTAATAATATTTTTTACAAAAATTACTATTATGTTATTTTATATTTACTTGATTTGGTACACCTAACAGTGGATAAAGAAAACAAAGTTGTTCTTAATATAAAATATTTACAGCAAAAAAGCAGTTAACAAAGCTTTGTTTTTTTATTAAAAGGCAACCCCTATCATAATGATTATAGTGGCATACATTTTGATATTATATCATATCAACGTCAAAATTTATAACTATAAACTTACCTAACCAACGATTCATCTATTTCGATTCATTAATGGTAAGTTGTTTATGTTAACATAGGTTTAGCTTTGTATATCAAGCTAGAATTTTAGCAATGAATTGATTATCAAGTTATTCAGTCATTTAGCAAACAGTAATTTTTAAGATTAAACAAACAACAAATGGTCAATTTTTTACTAAAAAAGCACCTACCTATGCGCTACTTAACTCAATAAGTACTACAGATTAAAAGTAACTGGAATACCATGAAGAAGGCCATTATAATTATTATCATTGCAGTAGTTAGTTCCATCACTTCTGTTATGACTTACATACACCTTGCTGAACCAACACAGCAAAGGGTGGTCTACGTACATCAAGAAGCTGCCGTTAGAAAGGTAAATTCTCCGTTAACTAGGCATCTTGAAGATGCAAATATCGCAAAAAATGTCAGCTTTACGAATGCTGCAAGGATAGTAAATCCTACAGTTGTACACATTACGACAGTTCCCGAAACAACAACTGACCAAGGAGACACTTGGCCATATGAGGGTTATTTCAATGATCCTGTTGAGGGTTGGGGGGCACCTGATAACTATGATAAAGGCTCATCAGGTTCAGGGGTTATTGTTTCGTCTGATGGATACATCGTTACCAATAATCACGTTGTTGAGGGTGGGGGCGAGATACATGTTAGCCTATACGATAAAAAACAACATTATATTGCACGCATTATTGGCACCGATTCCAATACCGACTTAGCCCTCTTAAAAGTCAATGCAACGAAACTGCCTGCGGTTCGCTACGGCGATTCTGACGATGTAGAAGTGGGGCAATGGGTCTTAGCAGTTGGCAATCCCTTTAATTTGACTTCCACCGTTACGGCAGGTATTGTCAGTGCAAAGGCGCGAAACATTGATATTTTGGAAGATGAATACGCCATAGAGTCTTTTATCCAAACCGATGCGGCGGTAAATCCCGGAAATAGTGGGGGCGCATTGGTCAATATCAAAGGCGAATTAATTGGCATCAATACAGCTATTGCAACGCCATCAGGCACATTTACGGGCTATTCTTTTGCTGTTCCCGTCAATATCGTACAAAAAGTAGTGGACGACCTCCGCCAACATGGTATCGTACAACGGGCTTATTTGGGCGTAAACATCAAAAATATTGATAGTGATTTGGCGAATCGTCTAAAGCTGCCTCCAAATATGAAAGGCATTTATATTGAGCATGTGATAGCAGGTAGCGCAGCCTATGATGCGGGCTTGCGAAAAGGCGATATCATTACAGAAATCAACGGTTATAAAATTAATAGTTCTCCCGAATTACAGGAAAAAATGGCGCGCTTTCGCCCGGGCGACCCCATTGCGGTTACTTTTTGGCGAGATAGCAAACAACGCTTTGTGGAGTTGACGCTAAAAAATATTCGACAAAATACGAAAGTCATCAAAAGCCCTGAGGAAGAAGTTGTCAATATGTTGGGAGCAACTTTTGAGGAACTTTCTGCGAAGGAACTTAGGGACTTAGGCTTGCGAAATGGGATTCGAGTAAAACGCCTGACCAAAGGTTTATTACAAGGAAATACGGCAATGCGTGTTGGTTTCATTATTATAAAAATGAATAATTCGCCAGTGCGAACAGTAGAGGAATTTTACAGTTATATTCGCAATATCAAATCAACAGATGGCGTAATGCTAGAGGGTTTGTATCAGGGGCAACGCCGTAAAACTTTGTATGCTTTTAGTATGCCTTGATTGTTGGGTATTTTTTGGGCTTTTGGGTGGCGTTCAATGAAATTTAAGCAGGTCAAAAATGGGTAGCAAAGCGGAGGACTGAAGTGCAAGAGCGATATTTTTGACAAGCGTTTTTGCTTACTTTTTTCGCGACTGCAAAAAGTAAGTCGCCGAAGGCAATCATGGAGTTTCAGACCCTATTTTCGGCGAGGGTTTCAGTAGTATTTAAACACATTTCCCCCCTAAACAAACCAACTCAACATTCAAAGAAACTACTGTTTTAATTTGTGTAAGTACCTAGACAAAATTAACGTTACAATAGTAAAAGACTAAACTCCTCATTTTTAATACTTTAGCACAAAATTGTGCACAATTAAATAGTGCTTGGCACTTACCCTTTTAAATTAGTCTACAACTTTTTAACCTTCATTTTTCATGAAAGAAAAAAAAAAATCTTATGGCATCTGTCCACTGAGTTCATTGCCTGTACGTGCTCAATCATCTGATAGTAGTGAGATGGTTACTCAATTATTGTTTGGGGAAACTTTTGAGGTAATAGCAGCACAAAAACAGTGGCGGCAGATCAAAATTACTTATGATGGCTATATGGGTTGGATAGATGAAAAGCAGATACTGCACATCACAGAAGCGGAACATGCACAGCTCAAAAACTCGGAAATGGCTTGTACTTTAGAGCTTGTACAGATGATAGAAGGCACGAAAGGACATTTTCCTATCCTTATAGGCAGTAGTTTACCACATTGGGATGGCAAAAAAAGTCAACTAGGAACTAAGGATTTTAAATACAAAGGAAGGGTTGTTAATGCTGCAAATAAGCGTGCAACAGGGGAGGAGGTCGCCAATTATGCCAACAAATACCTAGGCGCACCCTATCTTTGGGGCGGTCGCTCACCGATGGGTATTGACTGTTCGGGCTTGATGCAGGTCGTTTTTAAATTGGTAGGAATCCCCTTATTACGTGATGCCTCCCAGCAAGCAACGCAAGGCAAAACAGTTGAACAGTTAACAGATGCGAAAGTGGGAGATCTTGCATTTTTTAGCAAGCAGGATGCAGAAAAAATCATTCATGTCGGTATTGTGCTAGACAATCAACGCATTATACATGCAAGCGGTGAGGTGCGTATAGATGAACTGCACGAATCGGGAATTTTTCGCAAGGACAGGCAAACCTATACACATCGTTTACGTTCTATTAAACGGATGCTGTAAATTGGCTTTTTAGCCTTTTGGCTGTTAGAAATTTGGTCTAATAAGTGCCAAACACTAATTCAACGAAATCATCTATATATGTTTGTAAAAAAGAATGTTATTTTTTGTTTAGGTATAATATTATTGCTTTTTTTAGCTTGTGAAAAAGAAGTAACTTTAGATTTGCCGAGTTATGAAAGTGAATTAGTCGTAGAAAGTTATTTGGAACCTGGACTGCCTTATTTTGTATCTTTAACAGAAAGCGTTTCCTTTTTTGATTCTCCAGAATTGCCAGTTGTACCACAAGCAACAGTAACTATTACTCATAAAGGGGTAACAGATACCTTAGAATTTGTGGATTCGCTAGGCGTTTACCTTAATTTGGGCATTGTAGTGCAAGAAAATGACTATGAATCTTTTGAATTAAATATTGTAGATGAACCGACAGGACGGACTGTTTCTTCAAGCACCCAGTTTTTGCCCATCATTCCCATTGATACGGTTGTTTACCGCCTCAACGATTCAAGTCAAGCTTCCATCATCCAGTATTTTAATGACGATGCTGCAACCGAAGATTTTTACAAGGTCTTTTTTACAAATGTCAATACTTTTGATACAGATTCGACTTATACTTGGGAGTTTACAGATAAAACATT
>JAHDHV010000420.1 GCA_020631155.1 Bacteroidota bacterium
TAGTCTTTTACTATTGTAACATTAATTTTGTCTAGGTACTTATGTTTCAAATACCATACTTTTCAACTAAACAGTTTGTACTTACATTAATAGCTCGTGGATTCGTGATTCGTATTTTGGCACTTTTTAGTTTCTTTTTGAATGAGTTCTCTAACAATGGCTTTAGCTGTTAAAGTTTTTATAAAAAATTAACAATCAAAAATTGATAGCTACAAGAAAGCTCAAAAATTAATTTCCAATTTCTGATCGCTAATTTCTAAAAGCTAAATAGCCAAAAGTCTAAATAGCTAAATATCAATTTTAAAGGCAAAGTGTTAGGATCATAGTGAAACTTACCAATGTTTTCAGAATTATTAAAATTAAAATCATAAAATATATAAAATAAAAACACCCAACTAACTTCTACTCTCTAACTTCCAACTTCTACTATTTGAATATCCTGCTCACTGATGTATAATAAATATTTTTGTGTTACCCTATACCCCATTTTCGCCAAAATATTACTGTATCTATTCACTTGTCGTTTGTGTTTTTTCATTTGCTCTTCCAATTTAGTATCTACTTGAATAGTTTTATAGTCCACAATAACCGCCTCTTTCCCATTCAACATAACCCTATCAGGAATATAAACATCACTATTATATAACAATCGCCGTTCTGCCATCACTTCCCACTTTTCATCAAACCATTGTTGCACTTGTGCTTGTTCAAAAATGCGAGCTACTCGTTGTCGAATGTAGTCTTTATCAGTTTTTTCAATAATACCCTGCATTTCCAGTCGGCTCATAACCTTTTCTAAATCAGAGGCTTGCACTATTTTTTCTAAAACGGCGTGAATTTTTTGTCCCATTTTTATTGCCTTTGCTTTATCATTGTCAAACAGTAAAAAGTAGCGATCAGAGTCCGATCGAATGGTAATTTTTTCTTGGTAATCGTTGCTGATATAGGCTTGTAAATTGCCTATTTTGTTATGAGCTTCATCTTCTAAATAGGCTTTACTCCTTTCTCCCTTCTCAAAAATTTGCTTTTCTTTATTCCAACAATCCGAACATCTAAATTGCTCATTTTCAAATACATTATACAATAGTTTACTAACTGTATCAGGTATGGTAGCACGCCTTTTTTGTTGTTTGGTAAATACATATAATTGCTCAATAGGTCTGGTAAATGCAACATATATATTATTTAAATTGTCAATAAATGAATCTAGCACCTCTTTTTGATAGGTTGTAGCAAAGTGAGAATGATTCAATTTTTCACTCATCAACAAAGGCACTGTTCCCAATTGATTAAAGGGTTCAATGTCAGTAGCAGCCCATAAAATACTGTTGGGTTTAGGCTTAAAATTCCACTCGGCATAAGGCATAATCACAATAGGAAACTCTAATCCCTTAGCCTTATGAACCGTCATTATGGTAACTGCATCATCACCTGTTGGCACAATAATGGCAGCTTTGTCTGTTTCTTTATTTTCCTGCCACCAATTTAAAAAGTGTTGAATTTCAGTGCTTTGTTTCATATTATGCTCTAAGCCTAAATCTAAAAAACGTTGTAAATAAGCATCTGATTGCCCTTCTTCATCTGATTGCCCTTCTTCATCTGACTGCCCTTCTTCATCTGACTGCCCTTCTTCATCTGATTGCTCTTCTTCATCTGATTGCCCTTCTAAACCAAATGCTTGTATCAACAATTCTAACAATTCATACAGAGGTTTTTTAATGAGTTCGCTAGTTGCTTGTGTAAATGCGGTAGGCAAAATCGTATCAAATAAGTTGCCTTTTTCTTCTTTTTGTAAATGGTCACTGTAAATACGATGTTTTTCTAAGGTATATTCTGGATTAAAACAAATTAAGTAATTCACCAATATTTCTGTTCTAGCAATCGTATTTTGGTTATTTAATAGATAGTACAAAGCACTAATCAACAGACGTACCTTTGGCGAATTTTTCACTAATAAAGACTCTGAAGAAACAACTTTAATGCCTTTTTCCCCTAATAATTCCGCAACCCGACTTCCCTCCGAATTTCGCCGCGTTAAAATAGCTATATCTTTTAATGGCATCCCTTCTTTTTGTAACTTTTCTATTAACGCTAATAGTTCTTCTTCGGCACATTCCTGCCATTTTTTATCTGTTGTTGAGTGTTCAAAAAATTGCACTTGTACATATCCACCTCTTTCTTTTTTTATCTTCTGTTCGACCGTATCATAGGCTTTTTGCAATTCACTAACATCCTCAAAATCAATATTTTCACACAAAATATTCACTGATGATTCAAAGAATGCATTATTAAAATCAACCACATTTTCATAGCTTCGGTAATTACTATCTAATTGCTTTTCTGTCTGTTCGTTGAAAAAATTAGTTAGCCGCTCCCGAACACCATTTAATAATAGTTTCATATTTCCACCACGCCACCGGTAAATGCTCTGTTTGACATCCCCAACAATTAAAGCCTGCAATTCCGTTTTGCTAAATCCACTACCGCCACCCAACACATTTTCCACAATAGGCAATAAGTTGAGCCATTGAAAATCAGAGGTATCTTGAAATTCATCAATTAAAATATGCTCTACTTGAGTGCCAATTTTTTCAAAAATAAAAGGCGCATCTTGCTCTGAAATAACCGCCCTTAACAAACTATTTGTATCAGAAATCAACATTAAATTATTTTCTGTACGATATTGTTTTAGTTTATCTCTTAAATCTGTCAATAAACCATATACATAAATACTTTTTAACACTTCAGTAGCTGTGCAATATTCTATTTCATTTTTTTCATAATAGTCTATCATTTCTTCCAATAACGTTTGCAATCCTCCTAGCGTTACCAACTGTTCAATTTTTGTTCGCTTTGGTGATTTTTTGCTATACCACTGTTTTTCATCTCCTTCATAAATTCTTCTTAATGTAGCCCCTATAGCATACTCTTCTTCCTGTATTTTAAGAAAATAACTAGCTGTACCACGCTTAAAGTCAGCTACTTTTAGGGTATGTCCCTCAATCAGTTCTATAGCTTGCTTGCCATAACTTTTCATTTTTTCATCTACTTCCTCTTTAATCGCCCACAACTGTCCAACCAATGCCTTGAGTTCATCATAACGCATTTTTTCTTTAGCTTCTATAAGTAGTTTCTTTTCTTCCTCTGTTAGTTTGGCATCTGTACGCCCCCCCTTTTCATTCTCTGAATTTACAGATTTAACTTTTTCTCTTATTTTTTCTTCTAGTTGCTCATTTTCTAACTCTTCATTACGCAATAGCATTTCCCAAACATTTTCTCTAAAAATTTGAATACTAATATCCTTAATTTTTCGCTCAATATTCCAACCTCTAGCCCGATCCATTTGAGCAAAAGTAAAGCGTTCTAGCCACTTTGTTAATCCCTCTTTTTTGCCTACCTCTAACAATAGTTGTGTTGTAATTTTATCTAACACATAGCCCTGATTCATTTCAATTTCATAACGAACAGAAGGTAATTTTAACTCTTTGGCAAAAATGCGAATGATGCGTTGAAAAAAACTATCAATTGTGCTGACATTAAACTCTGAGTAATTATGTAAAATGAGATTCAAAGCAAACTTAGCACGCCCTCGCATCACTAGTTTAAGCTTTACTGTTTTTTCTTCTTCTGTTAGTTCCTTTCCTGCTATCATTTTTTTAAAAAAATCATCTGCCTCAATTTGCCCTTTCAATTCCTCTAATAATTGCCCCTCCAAATCGGGAAATTCACCGTTTGCTAATCGCGACAAAGCCCCTACAATTCGGTGTTTCATTTCCTCTGTTGCTTTGTTAGTAAAAGTAATTGCTAAAATATTGCGAAAATGAAAAGGATTAGCAATTAATATTTTCACATATTCTCGAACTAAAGTATAGGTCTTTCCTGAACCTGCTGATGATTTATAGATGGTTAAAGGCATTTTTTCTGATTTTGGATTTTCTTAAAATTGTCTTTTTTTTTTAATAAGTACTTAGACAAAATTAATGCTACAATAGCAAAAGACTAAACTGCTCATTTCTAATACTTTAGCACAAAATTGTGCACAATTAAATAGTGCTTGGCACTTAATTCTACAATAATAACTTAAACTGATCAACTTATATGGCTAGTCTCCTATTGGACTAAAATTAACTATTTTCTCAACAATTTACCTACTCTGAACAAATGTCTATTCAAACTCTGCTAAAAATGCTTTACCAACTCTTACGATAGTAGCATCTATATCTCTAAATTTATAGTTTAAAGTAGATTTAATTTTTTCATTATCATATATATAGTGATGACTAGAAGTAGTCACAGTTTCTTTAGTAATTAGTGGAGTAGTATTCGTGAATCTCGCTTTAATGGCTTCTAAACGCCATGCTACTTGGGCAAGTAGTGGATGCGCTTTTATACTTGGTGCTTTTTGATTTAATACCTTTGCTGCCTTCTCAAAAAATGCTTGAAAAGTCAAGGATTCACTGCAAACAATAAAGCGTTCATTGTTAATATCGCTATTCATCAACAACACCATAATGTCCACAACATCCAAAACATCTACAAAAGAGTTTCCGCCATTAGGATAAAACAATAAGCCATCTTTTACCCTTGAAAATAAACGCCCTGAACCCTTTGTCCAATCTCCTTCACCTAAAATAACAGAAGGATTGACAATCACTGCATTTAAGCCTTCTGCAATACCGCGCCAGACTTCCTGCTCGGCTAAATATTTGCTAATGGCATATTGAGAGTTTATAGGGCTTTCTTCCCACTTTGATTTTTCATCAATATGTTTACTTTTAACACTACGACCAATAGCTGCAACAGAACTAACATATACTAATCTATCTACTTCTTTTTCTAAGGCCATATTAACAATATTTGCCGTTCCTTCTACATTAATTTCTTTCATTCGCTCCGCATCTTTTGGCACAAAAGAAATCATTGCAGCCGAGTGATAGACCTGTTGCACTCCGTCCATTGCCTCATGTAAAGCATCCACATCTAATAGGTCTGCCTCCACCCATTCGATGCCATCGGCTACGTCTTGTACCCACCTTAGGTTACTCGTCTTTCGCTTTGTTGCTCGCACTTTTTTCCCACTACTAACTAATTTTCGCAATAAATGTGAACCAACTAAACCTGTTCCTCCTGTTACGAATATCATTTGATTATTTGTTTTGAACATTTAAAATTGTAGTTTGGCTTTTTGGCTATTTACCCTTAACTTAGTTTATGATGTCTTGTTTCTCATAGTAAGTCTAAAAGCCAACTTGCATAAGATAAGATTTTTTGAGTGAATAAACAATTGTAAAATGGAATAGATTTACAACAAGGTTAATAAGTACTACACAATAATTAAACGAGAC
>JAHDHV010000022.1 GCA_020631155.1 Bacteroidota bacterium
TGATTTGATTGATGATAAATCAGCAGAACAATTTACAGCGATCATTCATCGTCCCCCGAAATTATAAGGGTGTTTAGTGGATTCGTAGATTAGTGAATGGGCGTTTTTTTTTATACCTAAAATTGTTTTAAAGGTTAGAAGGCTGGCAAGATTAAAAAGTTGGAAAATTTTAAGGTTAAGAAAAATGGTATATTTCAAATATTATGTTTTTCAACTAAACAGTTTGCACCTACTTTAACAGGTCGTGGATTCGTATTTCGGCACTTTTTTGATAGTTGATTTCTTTTTGGATGGTTTCTGTAACGACAGCTTTAGCTGTCATAATACTTTAAAAATCAAAAACTTATACTGATTAGAAGATTCAAAAAGTAATTTATGCTTGTGAATTTCTAATCACTAAATTCTAAATATCCAAAAGTCTCATATCTCATGTCTCATATCTTACATCTAAAAAATAAAATACCACTTTTTACTACCTGCTTATTGTTATGGATGATGGCTTTGGTGATGGAAGTACAGGCAACCCCCACAACAAAGGTGAATACGACAGATAGTACTTTTATCAATACCAATTACCCCATTCAGCAACGCCATTTCGATGAAACGCAGTGGCAGGAATTGATCAATGACAGCGATTTTTTATATGACCGACCGCCGCCTAAGCCAAGTTGGTTTGATAAATTTTGGTATTGGCTGTTCAAAAAAACAGGTGCACCTGCATTAGAAAGCATTAGCAAACTACTGTACTACACTCGTTATTTGATTTTGCTGGTGATTGTTTTATTTGTCATTAGTAAGCTATTACAAGCGGATTTTACGACCTTATTTTTTAGAAAAACAAAACGATCAAAGCTTAAACACACCATTTTTAATGAAGATATTCACGAACTCAACTTTGAGCAACTCATTAAAGATGCCATTAAACAACAAGACTATCGAAAGGCCGTGCGCTTGAATTATTTAAAAAGCCTTAAACTGTTGAGTAATAAAGAGTTAATTCATTGGAAAGTGAATAAAACCAATCAAGAATATTTGGCAGAACTGCAAAAAACACCCTTCAAAAAAAGCTTCAACCAGTTGACTTACTGGTTTGACTACGTTTGGTATGGCGAATTTCCCATTACACAAGCAGCTTTCGAGCGTGTACAACAACAATTTCTCACCTTTAATCAGCAAATACAAAAATAGTGATGCGAGAAAACCGACTTTCCATAGTGGTCATCATTGTGTTGTTTTTGCTGATCATACTGGCAGAAAACTATAAACCAAAACCCCTTGATTGGACTCCTACCTTTTCTAAAGAGGATAAAATTCCTTATGGAAATTATCTGCTATATGAGCTTTTGCCCAACCTTTTTCCCAAGCAAAAAATCCAAACAGTTTACCAGCCGATTTATAATCAGGTAACAGAAGCGAATAAAGAGGAGCAAATAAAAAATTTCATTTTTATCAATAATTCTTTTAAAGTTGATGGATTAGATATTGAATATCTGCAAAGTTTTGTGGGTAATGGGAATCATGTTTTTATTGCAGCTAATCACCTGATTGAAGCCATTGAAGATACTTTTAACCTATCTGTTAATACGGATTTTTCTCCTTTTTGGGGGGAAGATGGCGAAAGAGATTCGACTGCTTTAAATTTTATTCATGATTCTTTGAAAATGGAAATCCCTTATCGCTATAAAAAGTATACTGTTAATTTTTATTTTGAAAAAATGGATAGTCTATACACACAAATTTTAGGGCAAGATAGCAAAGGAAGGGCTAATTTTATAAAAATTCAACGACCACAACAAGGAGCTTTTTATTTTCATGCCGCCCCCCTTGCTTTCACCAATTACAATATGGTAGATAGCCTCAATGTGAACTATATTGAAAAAGTATTTTCCCACCTTCCACAAGCAAGCGTTTACTGGGATGAATACTACAAAGTTGGACGCAATGAGTCTGCTACACCATTGCGTTACATCTTGTCTAGCAAGGCGTTACGTTCTGCATTATACTTAGGTTTAGGAGCAATGTTATTATTTGTTTTATTTGAAAGCAAACGCCGACAGCGCATTATTCCAGAGATGCCGCCTTTGGAAAATACCAGCCTTGAATTTACCAAAACCGTAGGGATGTTGTACTATCAAAATGGCGATCATAAAGATATTATGAACAAAAAAATCATCTACTTTTTTGATCATTTACGCAGCAAATATGGCATTAAATCCGCAAAATTGAGAACATACAATATAGAAGCACCTATTTTTGAGCAATTAGCCAGTCGCTCAGGTGTGCCTTTAAAAGATGTAAAAATATTATTTAACTTAATCAGTATTTTACAAAAAAAACCACAAATCTCCCCCGATGAATTAATGCGATTTAATAAGATGATGATACGTTTTTTGGATAAAAGTGTTTGATTTTTTGGGAATGGAAAAGTTAAGTACTACACAATAATTAAACGGGACTCTTTGTTTGATTAAAATGATGAAAGTCAGTACTTTAGAACAAAATTGTGCACAATTAATTAGTGCTTAGCACTTAATTGTAGACACACAAGATTTTGTATTTGATAAAACGGAGAAGTTGGAAGTGAGTATTAGTGATTTACTTGAATTATAGGCAGGGAAAATTTATTTTCATATAATTGCATAAGTTAGTTTTTAATGCTATATTTGTTTAAGCAATTAAAAGTAATATGATTTATTATTAATGATATAAAGCTACCTAAATTATGGCATATAGTGATTTTACAAGTAAGGATTTAAAAAATAAATTTGACTTGACATTTAAATTTGAAAACTTATTTGAGGATGTCAAGGAAATAGAACCTAGTCCTATGTTGAGGGAGATATTGGAAATAGGGCAATTGGCAGGTTTTTTTACGGAAAAAGCAAGATCAGAACGTTTAGTGTCGCCAGTGTTAATGGAATTACTTAGAAATAATCAACGTTCTTTTACTGTTTATTCAGGAATGAGACTAGATGTTGACAGTCAAAAAGGATTAAGTGGTGAATGTGATTTTATATTATCCCATAGTTCAGATCGGTATAGTGTAACTGCCCCTATATTTTCTATTGTAGAAGCCAAAAAACAGGATATTGAAAAAGGAACTATACAATGTGCTGCCCAACTAATAGGTGCAAGTTTATTAAACAAACAAGAAGGTACTAGCTTGAAAAGTCCTATTTATGGTTGCTCAACTACTGGAACAGAATGGAGTTTCCTAAAATTGGAGGGAAATACTTTAGTGATAGATGAAAAACGCTATTATTTAGCTAAGTTGGAAGAATTGTTAGGCGTATTACAAACGATTATTGATAGAACTAAGGGGTAGTGGAGAAGTTTTAATTATTCTAATGTGTTTATTTCTCTATTTTCCATCCTTCTTGATTACTATAAGTTTCTATTGAAAAAGCAGCTGTATAATCATATTTATTGCGTGTTCTACGCTCATAGGCTTCCGATGGTAAGTAAAGTAAGGCTTCAAAAGTAATATCTTTGGGCATTAGCTGAGGATTATTTAAGACTTTTTCATATTTTTCTTGTCCATTAGCTACTACACAACATCTAGCGTATAAAAAATTATCCACCGAAAAATAAGAATCAGGAGACCAACTATCATCTCCTATTGCTCTAGCATAGGCCATTCCATCCAAAGCAAATAGTTTTTCGGATAACAAATCAGCGAATTCAAAAATATGGCGAACAGGGCCGCCTGCCAAATGTGCTATTGCTGCTTCTAAGATGGCATCGGCATCTCCCTCTTGTGTCCAGTCCAATAGAGAAATAATTTCCCAAAAGTAACTTTCACTTAATGGTGCTCTATTTCTATCATGATGTAGCTCCACACTGATTTCTGCTTCGGGATATTTTTCTTGTAAATCCCTAATCACCGATTCAGTTAGTGAGCGTAAAGGAAGTTTTATTTTTAAAGTCACTTTTTAAGTTATGAGAGAAGAGAAATTTAATACCTTTTAATTCAGTGTTATTAAACACCTATACTTTAAACAACCCAAAGTTAACACAAAGTTCATTTTTTCAACAAATCAAAAATCAAATTGGGCTTTAAGTAGATAATTTAAATAATTTTAATCACTAATCACCTAAAGCCCAATTTCTATTATTTTACAAACCATCTGAGAGCTACTTTATCCTGATTATTACCTCTACTAAGATGCGCTCCAACCGACCAGCGCGACATTGTTCTATCACCTTTAGAACTCAATATTACATACCAATGATAGGCATCTTTTTTTACCAATAATTTATCTTCTTTAAACTTTACACTGATATGTTGGGTATTTTGAATGTAAACAATTCCATTTTTAATCCATATATTTTCAGCATTAAAAGCGGTTGTATAATTATCACCTGCAAGGGTAACAACTCTTACTTCTTTGCCATTTTTTATGGCTTCAATTAGTTGCTTGATGTCACTATTGACTGCTTTTCCGTCTTTGTTATTTTCATAAACCAACTGCCAGCCATCAGGCTGATTTTTGCTTAGATTATTTGAGTAAGAATAATTTACGGAAAGTAATAAAAGTAATACAATTAAAATAGACGATTTTTTAAAAAAGTACTTCATAAGGGAATTTTTTTTAAGTAGATGAATAGATATAAGACAATATTTATTATCAAAATCAAATGAATTGCTCGTACCACCCCACTACTTAGATTTTAAAATAATAGTGTTTTTTATTTTTAATTGGGGAAACTGATTTGTGCAGACACAAGATTTTATGTCTCTACCGCACCACCATCACTTTGGCACTTTTCCATTTATCCTCTCCTATAGGGTAGCGAATGAGGTAAATACCTGATGGAAACTGCCCTAAATCTACTTTTGTTTTGCGGTCTAAATCAGTCAGGCGCAATAAAATTTTGCCTGTTAGATCAGTGATAAATAATTCGGGAATTTCTTGTTTGGTTTTAATCGTCAACTCGCCTTTAGTGGGATTAGGATAAAACTTTAGTAAATTTTCGATTTCTTTGTCCAAATTGCCATCCTGTTTTTTCACATTTTTTACAAAAGATTCAACATCCTCACAATCAGGGGCTTGCACATATTGATCAATCAAACGAATCATTAAGTCGTTCAACATTTCAACCTTATATTCATCCGTTGTGGGTTTGATATGTGGATTACCAACACCGCTATCATCTGTTAGAAAAACATAGGTGCCATTGGTTGTTAAAGCGAGGGAGCGCATTAGATATTCACTGCTTTTTTGGATGCCGCTGCCCGTTATCGGAACGATTCGGATGCCTTTTTGGGCTGCTTTGGCACTCAATCGCTGCAAACGCTCCAAAATTTGTGGGCTGTGATGTGGCGGAGCATCTAAAACCAAAAATAGGAGGCGCGCAACAGCCTGTTCACTCCATTCCATATCGTCAATTGCCACCTTTAGGGCTTCGTCCACCGCTTCGGGATTATCGCCGCCGCCTGCCGCACTTTGCGCTTTGATAAAACTGATGGTTTGTTCGATATTTGCAGAAAAATCAGATTTTTTAGTTACATAAGCCTCACCTCGATCTCGATAAAATACACTGCCCAAATTGATGTTTAATTGTGTATGTTGACTTTGCACACGTTCAATCACATCATTTAATTCAGCTTTTAAATAGTGAATTTCATCACCCATAGAACCCGTAGCATCTACCACCATTAAAATATCTAAATTATTGGAAATGTTACATTTAGTAGGAATTTCAACAACATTGATGCCTTTATGAAATGGACTTACTTTTTTGACCGTATATGTTTGATTGTCATAAATGGCTTCTAAGGTATAAGTGGTGTTTTGAGTCGTTTTTGATGGCGTTTTTTCACCAATTGTTGTTGTCTTTTTTGTTGTAGACTTAGAACCATCTGTATGAGCCATTTTTTCATCTGTCAAATAGCTAATAGCTTTTGTTATTGAGCTTGAAGTAGCTACTTCTTTTGAAGTTTCTTTATTTTTTTTTAAGCTTCTCAAAAGATCACTTGCCCTTGTATTATTAGTAATATTGGTGGTTTTTGTAGGAGTATTTTTTGGAAATTTTCTAAAAACATTTGCCCACAATTCCGCTTTTCCAGTGTTATCTGTCCGAGCAGTCCAGACCGCAGTTCCATCCTCAGAGCGCAGTCGTACCTCTGTATCAACCATTGGCAAACCATCTTCGGTGGTCACTTGCAAAGTATAACGTTCTGTAGGCTTTATGCGCCAATGTTGTTGCCATCTTTTTAATTTATCCGCAGCAATATCCTGCCACAAATTCCACTTGCTAAAATCGTGCACTTCGCCAGCCGTTAGTGTGCCTGCTGCAACTGTAGGCTGGGCAGGGGTTTCAGCATCAAATAAAGCGACTGGCTCAAAATCATCTGATGGTGCCCTGTCTGTATCTGCCATATAACTAAGCTCTCTTGTTGTTGAGCCTAGCATGGAGGCTTTTGTTGACTTTCGCTTTAAACTTCTCAAACGGTTAATTGCAGTTGTAGCAGAACGAGTACTCTTTTTTTTGTATACTTTCTTAGAACTTTTGGGCTCTACTATACTAGAGGCAACTACTGAGGGGGAGATTGCAAATTCGTTGACAGCCGAAGCTGGCGGCGGCGGTGGGGGAGGTGAAATACTCCTAGTAGAGCTATAGGAAAGGGGTCTTTTAAGTGAACTAAATTCTTTCTTAGCTTTAGGTGCAGGTTTAGGCTTTGAGCTTGTTACAGTCGTAGGAAGAGCAGCAGAAGGAGTAGAGGCAGGAGCAGAGTCTGCAATCCATTCCATAGTATAAGCATCTTCTGGATTAGCACTAAAGGCATTACGAGCTTTCCCAGTCTTAACCCATTTCCCACCCTCAAGAGCTTCTTTTTCATCCATTTTATCTTTCAGTACATCAATTGCTGCATGACTGACTTCGATATTGGGTAGCGGTTGTATGGGGGCTAAATGAGGGTTGCAAACTGCCATTTGACTGCCAATGGAATGAAGGGCATCAAACATTTTTAGGTCTTTTTGCAAATCATTTTTTACAACCGTAATTTCATCTATTTTTACAGAAATAGGTATTTTTTTTTCTTCATAACCTATTGATTTTATATGTAAAACCCAATTTCCTATTGGTATATTTTTAATTAAACAATTACCATTTTTATCAGTTTGAACACCTATAGAGACATCATTGGTACGAACAGTGATAGTGGCAAATGGAATACCTTTCCCTGATTCTTTATCTACTATAGTACCTTCAATAGTTCCTGTTTGGGCAAAAATAGTGGTATTGAATAAACATAAAAAAGAAATAAATAATAGGGAATGGAAGAAATGCATGGCTTTTGTTTTCATAATGAATTGTTTTATTAGCTTTGTAAATGAGTTTGTTAGATATTTTGATTGATTGAATGAGTTTAGGCGTAACACATGATGCTTAGATATTTAACGAAAAAATTAAAATAGTAGTTTATTGTGCGGAATAAATGTTAAAAATTAGTAAAAATTATTGGAAATGCTGTTGAATTAGCCTAAATTTCGTTCCATGAAAATCAACAATAAACCTTATCGTGCGATTTGGCTAAAAGCAGACGAGCAGCGAATCGTACAAATCATTGACCAACGTTTTTTACCGCATAAACTGGATATTTTCGACCTTAAAACATTGGCGGACAGCGTTTTTGCCATCCGAGAAATGCAGGTAAGAGGCGCGCCTTTAATTGGAGCTACCGCAGCCTATGGCATTTATTTAGCTTTGTTAGAAGCTTCGCAAAATATTGATTTAGAGGAGTATATACAACAAGCAGCAGCGCAACTAATGGCTACACGACCTACGGCGGTTAATTTACAATGGGCTTTAGAACGACAATTGAAAGCAGTCGCAACCGCAGCAACTTTAGCAGAAAAAACAGCCATTGCTTTGCAAACAGCACAAGACATTTGCGAGGAAGATGTTGAAATTTGTCGGAAAATTGGGGCATATGGTTTGCCATTAATTGAGGCGATTAGCGAGCGAAAAAAGGGCGAAGCTGTACATATTTTAACCCACTGTAACGCTGGTTGGATTGCAACAGTAGATTGGGGAACAGCGACTTCGCCCATTTATCAAGCCTATAATAAAGGCATTGATGTGCATGTATGGGTAGACGAAACCCGACCACGAAATCAGGGCGCACGCTTAACAGCTTGGGAACTAGGCGAACATGGTGTGCCACATACGGTAATTGTAGACAATGTAGGCGGTCATCTGATGCAACATGGCATGGTAGATTTATGTATAGTTGGCACAGATAGAACGACTTATACAGGTGATGTTGCCAATAAAATAGGGACTTACCTCAAAGCTTTAGCCGCTAAAGACAATGACATTCCCTTTTATGTCGCTCTGCCCTCAACAACCATTGACTGGAAAATGTGCGATGGATTAGCAGAAATTCCGATTGAAGAACGCCGCGCCGAGGAAGTGACGCATTTACAAGGTTTACACGAAAATGAGTTGAAAAAAGTACTGCTCACACCACCGAATAGCCCTGCTGCCAACTACAGTTTTGATGTAACACCCGCTCGCTTGGTGACTGCCTTGATTACGGAACGGGGCGTTTGTGCTGCTAGTGAGGAAGGCATCAAAGGGCTTTTTCCTGAGAAAACTAGACAGGAGATATGAGACGTGAGATAGGAGATTTCGGATTTGAAAGCTTTTTATCAACTCATTCAACAATTTCAAACATAAAAAATGTCTTTTAACAAAATAATAGAACAAGCATTTTTCAAAAGCATACACGCCTATAGGCATTTGACGGCAAGAAAAGGCGAGAAGAATATTGCTATTTCAGAAGATTATTCCATACAAGGGCATCGCGGTGCGCGCGGTTTATTGCCTGAAAATACGATTCCCTCTTTTTTAAAATGCTTAGAATTAGGCTGTCCAGTTTTTGAATTTGATGTGGTTATTAGTGCGGATAAACAGGTAGTCGTATCCCATGAGGAATGGATGCATCATCATTTCTGCTCTAAACCTGATGGCACACCTATCTCGAGAAATGAAGAAAAACAGCATTTAATCTATCACATGCCCTATGAACAGATCAAAACCTACGATTGCGGACGGCGTGGGCATCCTTTATTTCCTGCTCAAATTCCAATGCCTGCTTATAAGCCTCTCCTCATAGATGTGATAGAAGCCTGTGATAATTATTCACAACAGAATGGTTTGCCACCTGTTACGTATAACATTGAGGTGAAAACATCGGGCGAGGAAGGAGATGATTATTTGCATCCTAAGCCGAGCGAGTTTACAAAATTGGTGAGCGAAGTTGTTGCGGAGAAAGGGGTAGAGGAGCGAACAATTATACAGTCTTTTGATAAGCGAATTGTGCAGGCAGCGCGCGCCATCGGTGGGAATTATCAAATATCTGTATTAATAGACAATTTGCGCGGTTTGGAGTGGAATCTCAAAAAGTTGGGCTTTGTCCCCGATATTTACGATCCTTATTACACTTTCATCACCCCCCTAACCGTCCGAAAAGCGCACGACAAAGGCATGAAAGTCTGGACATGGACAGTCAATGATATTTCCGAAATGCAAAAACTCATTGACATGGGCGTGGATGGCATTATCACCGATTACCCCAATTTAAAGCAAGTCCTTTTAGCGAATCAATTTCGTGATTGGTAGATCAGTGGATTGGTGATTAGTAGTATATTTTTGCATTATTAAAAAGAGGTGAAAAAATTAACAAACTTTACTTTTATCCTGTTTATTGGCATACCTTACGAATCACGAATCACGAATCACGAATCACGAATCACGAATCACGCCTGCGAAGGCGGCCCCCCAAAATGAACAGGAGGAATATCATCAACAGGGCCTTTATCTGTGATAAGACCGTGCATAGCTTCAAATTTGGCAATATTATCACTTAGAGCTTTCCACAATCTTTTAGCATGTTGCGGTGTCAAAACAATACGAGATTTAACTTTTGCTTTGGGAACACCCGGCATAATTCTTACAAAATCTACGATAAACTCAGAATTAGAATGAGTGATAATCGCTAGATTAGAATAGATGCCCTCTGCAATATCTTCTGTTAACTCTATATTAATTTGATTTTTTTTATTTTTAGGTGGTTTGCTCATAAATGATGCCTATTTAGAATCTATTTGATTTTTTTTCTAAGGAAAAACGTTTTTTTACGTCAAAAGTTTTGTAAATATAGGTAGAATATTGTTAATCTATTGGAAATGAACAGCTTGGTATGTTTCAAATGCGGTATTTTTCAACCAAACAGTTTGCACTTACTTTAATAAACCAAAAGGCTAAATATCTAAATAGCAATTTTAAAAACAGAGTGTTAGGATGAAGATAAAACACATCAATATCTTAAATCTTACGTCTTGTATCTTACATCTAAAAAAAGCTAAATATAAGCCATCACAATCGAACTCCTTTCACACTCCACTGTCTGCCACTAATGTTTAACACAATCCAATAAACCCCTTTTTGCAGATAATTGGTATCAATATTTAATGCTTGTTCGCCCGAAGGAAGCAGGTCTAAACGTTGTTGCACACTTGCTTTTCCCTGAATATCGTATACAGTGATTGTAGCGTTTTGAGTTGCTTGTTTAAGCGTAAATTTCACCTGCATAGTACTGTCAAAAGGGTTTGGAGATAACTGCAAATCACTGACCAGATTAGTAGGTACAGTTGGTGTTATTTGTTGAACACTAGTTGTTGTTTCATTTAATATGGAAAAATCAGTTATTTTAGGAAAATGATCGGAAGCACTGCGTGTATCGTATTTTTGCAAATTGTAATGCTCCAGTCGCTCGTCTGTCATCACTTCGGTTTGCAAAGTATAGGCTTTTTCCACTTGCATCACACTGTTAGAGCAAATCGTAAAATCAAGGCGACCGGGCGGAAAACTACTGTCATCATTTCGCCAAGTATAGGCCATTCGATGGTCGGTTTGTATAGAAATCACATCTTGCAAATCGCTATCATCCCAATCAAGAGAAGCGGCTGCACCATAAGTCCCCGTATTAACAATATTTCCCGTCAAAACAGTTCGCAACTGTTGGGCATCCCCCACTAAATTAAGGTCGCCAGACAAAATAAAGGGCGTACCTTCAGGTAAATCAATGCGTCCGCCTTCGGTTTTAGCATCCAAAATAAAAGACGCAAAAGCATCGGCTTCGCGCTGTCGTTTCTCGTCCTCACTATCGCCCCCACAGCATTTAAAATGAGCATTTACCAGCAATAAGTCTTTGGAATACAAGGCATTAGGTAAGTCAATTAGGGCAGCAGTTATCCGCCGACCTGATGCGACCAGCCAAGTTTGCAAAATGGGGTAACGGCTCGCTGTAATATTGCCATCGTCTTTTTTGGTACAATGCCAAGTGTCGCCACTGTTTAAGGGGAGTTCTTTATTTAAAAAATTGGTTGCTTGTGTGCTACTCACTTGCCAACATTCATTAAAGGTAATCAGGTCAGGATTGGTTGCGCGAAGCAGGCGAGCAATGCGTGGCGCACGACCATTATTAGTAATTCCGTTTTGTAAAATATTGTAAGTGACTAATCTAAGGTGACTATCGTTTTCTCTTTCTAATGGAATTGCGGTTGCTTCAAATGCGGTTTCCTCATTGATGGTATAGGTAAATATTTCTTCCGAATTGGGTAATTTATCCCCATTGTCTACTTTTAAATCTTGAAAAAACACAGCAATTTTAGACCCTGTAAAAACAGATTTATTGTTGAATTGAAGATGCCGAGCAATGGCAATTTCATGGATAGTACTGCTCACTGTCGGTAAGTTGCGAAATTGTATGGCACTTAATCTGTAGGAGTTAGGGATGTTGTTATCATTTAAGTAGGTATACGCCTTTCTGCCACCTAAATCAATCACCAATTCCGCCCCTAAACCACTGATACTAAAACCTGTCGTTGCATCATTATCCCCATCAAGATACAAAAAAGTACCACTACGCTCTGTTATTTTAATCTCTTGTTTTAGTTGCAATTGTATAAATAAAAAATCCGCATCATTACTAATTTTACAATCTAAAAAATCAATTCCCTGCCCATCATTACTCGTATCAACATACTGTTGCGTAGCCGTTTCCCAATCTTCTATTTCACCATCTAAATAGATAAGCGGAGTTTGTGCCAAAAGGCAGTAGGGGAGGAGCAGTATTGTAAAAAGGATAGAAATGGAAAAGGTTTTCACTTTTTTATGTTTAAGAAGTGATTCGTGATTCGTAGATCAGTGATTCGCTTTTGGGTATTTTTTTGACGAATTCTGACCATATGTAGATAGTTAGATACAGTTATAGCTTTGTAAGTGTTTGAAAAATAATGATTTATGTTTTTTGCGTCCAAAAAAAAATCTCACATCTCCTGTCTTACATCTTATATCTAATTTTAAAAAAAAAGCCTCTATCAATTTAATTGTAAACAATCAATCAATAGAGACTTATGCAAGAAATTGAGGTCGGAACCGGATTCGAACCGGTGTAGGAGGTTTTGCAGACCTCTGCCTAGCCCCTCGGCCATCCGACCATTTCGCTGAATGGTTTGCAAAGATAAAAAAAAATAAGGAGCTTTAAAAATTTCTAGCTAAAAACTTTTAGAACCTCCCTTGATTTTTGTTTTTTAAACCAAAGGATGAAATTAAGATGATTTTTTTTTTAAAAAAAATAATTTAAATAATACTTGAGTTTAACTATAAATTATTAATAATAACTGAATTACCTCAAGTCTTATGTCTCCTATCTTATGTCTAAGTTCTTATCAACTTCTATAAAAGTTCTAGCAACTTGACCAGCTAAAGGTGGATTCAATTTAGAAACACGCACCTTAACTTGACGAATATGATTACTTGAATTGGCTAAGTCAGTAATTTCTTGTAAAATGCTATAAGCAACTTTTTCCAATAACTTTACAGGCACTGCCATTAGCCGCTTACAAATAGCAAACACTGTTTCATAATTAATGGTTCCCAACAAATCATCATTTTCTAAAGCCGCTGCCTGAATGTTTGTTTCAATATAAACATCCACCAAAAAATATCCACCAATCAAGCGTTCTTCCTGATAAAAACCGTGATAAGCATAAAATTTCATGCCTTCTAATGCGATTACTGCCATAATTTGTAACTTTATCTATGGTAATTTGTTGAAAAATAGGCAACTTTGCCCTATGGTAATGACAATTCACCTAAAGGCAATTCATGAATTGTCTCTACAAAAACAAAACATCAATCAAATTTCTAAAATATGTCAAATATAACAGAAACCCTGACACCCACCATACAAAAAAGGGCTA
Source organism: Bacteroidota bacterium (assembly GCA_020631155.1). Lineage (GTDB taxonomy): Bacteria > Bacteroidota > Bacteroidia > Chitinophagales > UBA2359 > JAHDHV01. The sequence continues at coordinate 13,281 of JAHDHV010000022.1, forward strand.
AACAAGACCCTTTTCAATACCACGACTACTACCAAATAGATGATCTATTGACAGACGAACACAAACTGATTCGCGAATCAGTGCGTTCATGGATTAAAAAAGAAGTCAGTCCCATTATTGAAGAGTATGCCCAACAAGCGAAATTTCCAAGGCATTTGGTCAAGCAAATGGGCGAAATCGGGGCATTTGGCTCTAATTTACCTGCCGAATACGGTGGCGGTGGTTTAGATGATATTTCTTATGGCATCATCATGCAAGAATTAGAAAGATGCGATTCAGGCATCCGTTCCACTGCTTCCGTACAAAGTTCGTTGGTGATGTATCCCATCTACAAATTTGGCTCAGAAGAACAACGCCGAAAATATTTGCCCAAATTAGCCACAGGCGAATGGCTCGGCAGCTTTGGATTGACAGAACCCAATCACGGCTCCAACCCCAAAGGCATGACGACCCGAATCAAAGACGAGGGCGACCATTATTTGTTGAATGGCGCGAAAATGTGGATTTCCAATGCTCCCTTTGCCGACCTCGCCGTTGTATGGGCAAAAGACGATGAGGACATCATCAGAGGGGTAATTGTAGAGCGCGGTATGGAAGGCTTCACAACCCCCGAAACACATGGCAAATGGTCATTGCGCGCATCGGCTACGGGCGAATTGGTATTTGACAATGTAAAAGTACCAAAAGAAAATTTACTGCCCAAATCTAAAGGTTTGCGAAGCCCGTTAACTTGCTTATCCTCAGCACGTTATGGTATTGCTTGGGGAGCTATCGGCGCAGCAATGGACTGTTACGATTCTGCATTACGCTATTCTTTAGAACGGATTCAATTCGGCAAACCCATCGGTGGATTTCAGTTAACTCAAAAGAAATTGGCGGAAATGATTACCGAAATAACGAAGGCGCAACTATTGGCGTGGCGATTGGGAACGCTTAAAAATCAAGGTAAAGCAACACCTGCACAAATTTCTATGGCAAAAAGAAATAATGTGGAAATTGCCCTAAAAATCGCGCGCGAAGCTCGGCAAATTCACGGCGGTATGGGTATCACTGATGAGTACCCAATCATGCGCCATATGATGAACCTCGAATCGGTGGTTACCTATGAAGGCACACATGACATTCACCTTTTAATCACAGGTATGGATGTGACAGGTCTCAATGCTTTTAAGTAATAGATAGGAGACGTGAGATGTGAGACTTAGAGCTTGAAATAAATAAAAGATTTTAAGTGCCAAGCACTATTTAATGCTGCTCAATTTTGTGCTAAAGTATTAGAAATGAGTAGTTTAGTCTTTTGCTATTGTAGCATTAATTTTGTCTAGGCACTTACAATAGATTTAGGTTACTTTTAATTTTAACCGTTACTTAAATGCTTAGAAAATTGTGTGAACCCCAAAATCTCATATCTCCTGTCTCCCATCTCCCATCTATCATATAGTAACGAACAACAAAAAAAACGTCTTATTATTTAGGCACTTACTTTTTGTATATCAAAAAAATAATAGGACTTTAGGAGGCTCTTTTGCCTTCAATTTTATATTTATAAACAAATCTTTTGTAGATTCGGTTAAATTTATAATTAATCATGGAAAAATAAATCCACAGAAGCTTAGTAATGCACAAATAATAAATTGAACTATAAAGCCACAATGATTTTGAATTGTACGAGGCGAAAAACGTAGTCATAGTGGAGCTATGACGGGGCTTTTCAACGAAGTGCAAGACAAAATAATAAAGGCGACTGGCTCAATTTGTTATTGTAGAATTACTTATAAGATGATTTGTTTTCTATGATTGAAATTGTGAAGCTAACAGTAAAGAAATTAGATGTAATTAAGTGATATTTATGTTATGAGACTTTGATTAAATGAATAAATAATCTTACATCTAATTCCAACCAAAAAAAACATCGAAATCACAGGATATGATCAATCTAAAAAATCTGAAATCACTATTTGTAGTTACAGAGGAGGGAGGAAAGAAAGAAGCAACTACAGGAAAATCAAAAGGTAGTAAAAGCACTACAAACAGCGGTCGCAAAGGAACAAAAACAACGACTAAAAAAACAGATGCTAAAATGACATCTGGTAAATCAACAAACACAAAAAACAAAGACACTGCCAAAAGTAAAACAACCGCTACTACGCCAAAAGCAAGCACTCAATCAACTCCTGATATTGATCAAAAATCTTATGAAAAGCTGATGCAAGCCATCGAAGCCAACAATATCGAAGGATTTGATTATTTGGAGTTTAAGAGCTCGCTAAATGCGCTTAAAGATGCTCCCCTTGATGAAAAAACCAAGTACACCTCAGCCTTTGCAATGGCGGCAACACTAGGTTTGACTTCCGAAAAATTATTGACAAGTGCGAAGTTTTATCAAGGCATTTTAGATAACGAAAAAGAAAAATTTAAGCAGCATTTACGAACACAAATTGAGCAGCGAATTGTTGCTAAAGAAAGCGAGCGCAATAAACTAAACGCAAGCATCCGAGAAAAATCGGAAATGATCAAAAAGTTGACCGAAGAAATCAAGCAACATCAAGGAGATTTGGCAAATGTAGAAGGAGAAATTGACGATATAAAATGCAAAGTATCAGAAGCCAAAGACCGATTTCTAAATACCTACAACTTTTTGATCGCACAGTTTAAAAAAGATACCGAAAAGATCAAACAATATCTTTCCTAGATAGGAGATTTAGTAGATTAGGTATGTTCCAAATATCGTACTTTTCAACCGATAATTTTTAAAAGCCGAAAAGCCAAATATCTAAAAAGCTAAAAAGCAATTTTAGAAACAAAGTGTTAGGAATAAAATCAAACATAGTGGAACTAAATCACCATAAAAAAAATTATATTGTATATATGGTGGTGGAAACGCAAAATTTTGCATCTTAAATCTCCTATCTTACATCTAATAACTCAATTATTCACAATAAGTTAAAATATTAATAATACAATTTATGCGCGAAGTAAAGCCAAAATCATTTTGGAGCAAACCCGAAGGTAAAACAGGAATGTTATTTGGGGCAGCCATCTTAGGCGGGCTTGGATACGCCCTATACGCTTTTTTACCCATCATATTAGGCATGGTCGGCAACATCGTGAGCCTTGCAGCCCTACTAGGCGTATTAGCCGTTATGGTATATGTTGTAGTCGATCCAAAAATGAGGAACTTAATATGGTATATCTACAAAAGTATCATGCGTTTCATCACTGGTGTTTTTGTAGAAATTGACCCCATCGGAATCATCGAATCTTATATAGACGACCTCAAAGGCAACCTCAAAAAAATGGGTAAGCAAATTTCCCTTTTACGAGGACAAATGCGTAAGCTAAAAGCAGAAATGGACAAGAACAAGCAAATGGTCGAAAAAAATCTCCGTTTAGCTAGTCGAGCCAAAGAAAAAGGCAAGCAAAGCCAAAGCATCCTAAAAGTTCGCAAAGCAGGGCGTTTACAAGATTCCAACCTCAAACTAGGCGACTTATACAAGAAAATGGAGGTTATGTATCGCGTATTGTGCAAAATGTACGAAACCTCAGAAATCCTTTTGGAAGATGTACAAGACGAAGTATCTGTCAAAAAACGCGAGCGCGAAGCCATTAGAGCCAGTCATTCTGCCATGAAATCAGCCCGTAACATTATATCAGGTAATGCCGACCGCCGCGCCCTATTCGATCAAGCAATGGAAGGCATCGCAGACGACATCGGCGAGAAAGTAGGCGAAATGGAGCGATTCATGGAAATTTCCGAAAACTTTATGGATTCCGTTGATTTACAAAACGGCGTTTATGAAGAAAAAGGACTAGAAATGCTCGAAAAATGGGAAAAAGAAGGCATGTCCGTATTGCTAGGCGAAGAAAAAGGCAAACTCATCCGACAAGCCGAAAGCGGTAGCGTAGAATTGGATTTAGATGCACCTGTTGGCACTAAAGGCAAACAGCAAGCAAGCAGCAGCGAAGCAGGCGGCAACACACAATACGGCGATCTATTTGATTTCTAATACATGCATTTTTAAAAATATTTTTAATGTCATAAATTGTTAAAAAGCTAAAAAAAAACTAATTTAGCGAAACGAACAATTTATGGCATTTTTTATTAAAAAATCGCACAATCTAAGTGCCAAGCACTATTTAATTGTGCACAATTTTGTGCTAAAATATTAGAAATGAGTAGCTTAGTCTTTTACTATTGTAGCATTAGTTTTGTCTAGGTACTTAAGTAACTAGACAAAATTAAACAATCATTGGATTTCTCATAAATTGTTAATAGTGAGTTAATTATCTCACGTCTCATGTCTTAAATCTTATGTCTAGGTACTTACAACTAAAAATTCATAATTATTTGGGACTTCCCCCTCTGTTTCGCAAAAGTCGCTGCGCTCCTAATGCTCAATCATCGGGGTCGGGCTGCCCGTTGCAATTCACCTTGTCAAAAAGCAGTTCGGCTAAATTTCCAAAAAGGAGCTTCCGTTGGTCGCTCTTTTTGGAAAAGCCTCTCATGCTTTTGCCTACGGTTCATTTCCACTCGCATCCCTAAGTAGTTAGTCAACGTTAAAATGACGGGTTGATGTTGAGTGATTTTTGTTCCCTAGCAAGGCGCAAAACAAAGCTACGGCGAGGCTTTGTAACACAGCTAGGGAGCAAAAAACGCCAAAAGCAATCGTCAATTTTATCTTGACTGACTACTAAGCCAGCAAAATCACAGTGCATAGGAATTGTATAATAATTGTAAATGCGTAGCATACCACATATCATTATTATGGACTGCTATGTTTCCGAAGCACTCCATATTTGCAAAATAAAAATCGCATATCTCCCGTCTAATGTCTCTTGTCTCTATTTAAAAGCATAAATCAAAATACAAAAAAATATATGGCAACTCGATTAACTGGTTTCTCCAAATTTTTAATTACCCTCCTAATTGTTGGTGCAATTGGCGGCGCACTATATTATTTCGCCAATACCAAAAAAGGTCAAGAAATAGCCAATCAAGGCAAAAATGGCAGTAGTCCTACAACTACAACTACTGACAATAATAAAAGCAACACAAAAAGCAACAAAAGCTTTTGGGGCGGCGACAAAAAAGACGACAACACCATCAGGATAGGTGTCGTAACTTGGGGCGGCTATGCAGGCGGACAATACTTCAACGAAGGTTTTGCTGCCAACGAAAAATCGCGATTCTTCAAAGATTACGGCTTCAAAGTAGAGTTCAAAGTCCTAGACGATTTTGTAGCCTCTCGCGAAGCATGGAAAGCAGGCGAAGTAGACCTCCTTTGGGCAACCATTGACGCATTTCCAACAGAGGTCGCCAGCCTTAAAGAGTTTGAACCGCAAGTTGTATTTCAAGCCGATTGGTCGCGTGGTGGTGATGCGGTAGTCGTCCGCAGAGGCATCAACAAAGTCGCCGATTTGAAAGGCAAAAAAATAGCCGTTGCCCCAATGACTCCCTCGCACACTTTCTTACTGTGGCTACTAGATGCAGGCGACCTCAAAGCCAGTGACGTAACCATCGTAGAAGCTCCCAACGCCATTGATGCTGCCGCCTATTTCAAAGCAGGCCGAGTGGATGCTGCTGTTGTTTGGAGTCCCGATGATGAGGATTGCGTGAAAAGTGTGAAAGGAGCGAAAGTATTAAAAAGTACGCGTTCTGCTTCTCACATCATTGCTGACGTATTCATTGCCAAGAAAAAATATATCCAAGAAAATAAAGAGCGTTTAGGCCAACTAGTTGAAGGTTGGATGAAAGGAGCTGCCGAAATCAATGGCTCTGAATCTAACAAACGCAAGGCATCCAAAATTTTATCCGAAGGTTTAGATATGCCTGAGAAATTCTGTTACAATGCCATCAACAATGTTCGCCTTTGTACCTACGGTGACAATTTGAACTTTTTTAATGTAAAAGGCGACTATACAGGCGTAAAAGGCGAGGATTTATACAATAAAATGTCCAAAACATATGCCGATTTGGGCTTTGCTCCTAAGAGAGTTCCCGTTTGGCGTTCTGTTGCCAATTCCACGATTATTCGTTCCTTAGACGAAAGCAAATTTGCCGCTAAAGGCGATAAAGCAGAAGGGCAAAAAGAGTTCAAACCTGTTACCAAAGCATTGGAAACAGCTCCTTCCTTTTCTACGAAAACCATTACGATCAACTTTTCATCAGGTTCTTCTACACTTTCAGAAAACGCCAAAATCATCATTGATGATCAGTTTGCAGACCTTGCGAAAGCTTTTGGAAATGCTCGTATTCGCATCGAAGGGAATACCGATAATGTGGGTAATCCAAGAATGAACAAACAATTGTCTTTAGCGCGTGCGCAATCGGTAGCGGACTACCTTGAAAAAGAATACGAAATGTCGCATAACCGTTTTGTTATTGTGGGGAATGGGCCTGATAAACCTGTAGCTGATAATAAAACGGCTGCTGGTAAGGCAAAAAACCGTAGAACTGAATTCCACTTTTTGAATGAATGATGAGTTGAGATGTGAGACGTGAGATGTGAGATGTGGGATTTTGAGATTTTGCGTCTATGTTCATCGAATCACGAATCCACAAATCACTGATCTACGAATCCACGAATCACTGAACTAAGAAACACGAATTAACTAAATAAACTTTTTCTTTGTATTATGAAAAAAAGTAACATCACCATTTCTATTTTAAGTTTAGTCGTTAGTTTATTCGTTATCACTGCTTGTTCTAAAGATGAACCTACTGAGGAAGAACCCATTGTAGAAGAAACAGGGGCGAATTTGATTGATTGGAAACGTACTTTTGCCGTTGATACCCTTTGGTTCCGTCCGTCTTTTGTTGGAGAAACAACTACCAATGGCTTCATTATTTTAGGCACACAACCGCACGAACCGCGCATTTTCCGATTTAATAATCAAGGTGATACATTAGGACAACGTACTTATTGGAGTTATTTTGATAAAGAAACCAATTTTAGGCGAGGAGATAATAATAGCTTTTTCTTTTTAGCTGATAATCAATTGGTTAACATCAATGATAGAGGCGATATTAACTGGCAGCAAACCATTCGTTTGAATGACTTTAACACCTGTAGCGATGGTGGTATTGTGGGGATTGATAATGGTTTTACTGAAAATGGGAACATCGCTAGAAATGCACGCATCAAACGCACTGCTTCTAATGGTACTTTAATGTGGAATACCGAATTGATTGGCACACTTAAAATTGATGATGTTACTGAAATTAGCGGACAGGAATATGTAGCGGTTGCAGCTTATCAAGAGTTGAATGGGCAAAATCTAGGCACCTTGATTAAGTTGAACAATCAAGGCGGCATTGTTTGGCAAAAAGCGCAATCGGGGCAATTGATTAGTGGTAATGGCAGTGGCGATGTGTTGTTGATGCAGTTTGGAGCAAATGCTACGGAAGATGCTCACCATCTACATTTGATACAATTAGACCGAAATGGGGAGGAGCAGTGGCGTAAAACATTTAGCGATGCTACACTGTTCTACGAAGGTCAACATTTAATTCCAAATGGTAGTAATGGGTGGTTAGCAGCATTTTACACAACTACAAGCTATGAATATAATGCAGAGACAAATATTCAGGTAGTCAATATTGCAAAAGATGGCACTGTTTTGAGCGATAAATCTTATGGTAAAACCAATTTTGTAGAAACCGACCGTAAAATGTTGGGCTTAACCACAACAAGCGAAGGAGGATATGCAGTTTCCAGAGTAAAAGAAATTTTAGCAGGCAATGATTCCTTGAGAATCGAATTGATCAAAGTGAAACCGTAGTAGAGACGTGAGACATAAGACATAAGACATAAGACATTTTGAATAGGAGATTAGGGAGGAATTAAATTTTCAATTAATCCCTCCCTAACCTCTAATTTCTGTCCTTCCAAACTCCTAAAAATCAGTTATTTAACCTGTATGGCCAATCAACTTTTCAAATTACGAGGAAAATTACCCGCAACAACCTACTTAATTATCGAAATCATTGGCGTGATACTATTGCTATTGATATGGCAGTTGATAGCGAGTGTAGGCACAACCGAAGAAAGGGCATTTGAACAGGGGCAGCTAAATGTATACTACAGCAACCCTAACCCTTTGAACGAACTCAAAGACCCACAGGTATTAATTTACGACAAAGCGGTGTTGATGAGCAATGATTTGGTGCCCTTATTTGAGGAGGTTGCAGCCCTAGATTTGCCTTTGTTGTTGATTACGAATGAGGCCAATAAACGCGCCATTCATTCGATGGCAATGCGTGTAAAAGGACTACAAATCGTTGCAGCACAGGCAGATGCACCGCAGCGTGCCGAAACTTTCAATACCATTTCCAACTTTACGGGCAGCAGCATCATCAACGATGATTTTTTTGAAGAAGGGGAGGAGGTTGCCCTCAGCACTAACTTTTTAGGCACTTCCGATAATATTCAAATCAACAATGGCACCTTTAATTTTCAAAACTCAGAAGACTGGATCAGCAGTTCGCTTTTGCCCTCACCTGTAGAAGTTTTGAAGTCCTACAAACCCTTATTTAACAAGGATAATTTAATCGGAGAAATTCTTTATTCTGTTGGCTTAAATGTTGGCGGGTATATCATTGCGGTGCTTATTGCGCTTCCTTTGGGTTTTATTATTGGCTTATTTCCTTTATTTCGTGCCTTGTTCAGCCGACAAGTAGATGCCCTGCGTTTTATTCCGTTAACCGCCGTTACAGGTTTGTTTATCGCATGGTTTGGCATTGGCTCGGATATGAAAGTCCTATTTCTCGCTTTTGGTATCATCGTTTACCTGCTCCCCGTTGTGGTGCAACGCATTGATGAAGTAGAGAAAGTGTATTTGCAAACGGTGTATACGTTGGGGGCGAGCAAATGGCAAAAAATCCGATCGGTATTTATTCCTGCGGTACTGTCCAAAATTTCTGATGATGTACGTGTATTGGTTGCTATCTCATGGACTTACATCATTGTAGCAGAATTGGTCAATAAAACGGGTGGTATCGGTGCCTTGATTCATAAATCCGCACGCCAAAGTCAGATTGACAAGGTATTTGCCATTCTACTCATCATTATTTTAATTGGTTTTATTCAGGATAAATTGTTTGTGTTATTTGATCGATTGTTTTTTCCTTATAAATATAAAAATAGGTGATGGTTAAATTGAAAAAGGAAAGTTGAAAATTGAAAATTATTTTTGGTTTTTAATTAACTTGGCAAATTAGAAATTATATAATTTTTTTTAGGAAATGAAAATAAAAAACGTAAAAATAGAGGGTTTGTTTGATGAATTTGATTTGTTGTTTACAGCAAATATATCTACTGTATACTATCCAATTTTTCCAATAACCAATTTTGATAAGAATACTTAATGTTTTTTATTTTATCTATAAGTTTCTGTTTAGTAGTAATAAATTTACTATCCTTAAATTTTGTGCCGCTATATTTTATGTAAAAACGATATATTTTTTTATAATAAGCGATAAAAGTTTTGTGAAAATCCTTTTTACTATCATTTAATTTTTGATGTGTTTGAGCGTCTGTTCTTATAAGTGCTCGATAAGCATCTAATACTTTCTCAATTGAAACTGTTGTATGCTCTCTAAATTCCTTCCTATCATTGAGTTGTAACTCCATTAAAACCATCAGAAAGAGCATTTTGGTATTTAAATTAATAAACATACCTCGAATGTGTGTTACTTCCTTCAATTCATTACAAGCTTCTTGAAACCTTTTTTGTTTGAAATAAATAAAGGCCATACAATAAGGGTAGTAATTTTTCTGCGCTTTTTCATCTAGTTTATTTTTATAGTGTTTAACAAATTTTTCTGCCCATTCAAAGGCGTTTTGATAGCCTTTTAGGGGATTGTCTGCTTGTAAACCTGCTGTTTTTAAGGAAGAAAAAAGCTTATGATTTTCAATGTTTAGGGCAAGCACAACAATGTTTTTATAAATACTTGGAGATAGAAATATCTGCGTTTGGTCTTTTCTATCAAATAAAAAATTAATTAGCTGATTGTGAAAGTGAAGGGATTTTGTTTTGTAGGCAGCTTTACCAGAATTAATTTGATGATTACAATAATTAGTGATAAAAGAGTAAATGTATACACCATCATCTGGTGGAATTTGACTTTTATATTTTTGTATCGTGTCTGTCAGTTTTTCAAAAAGTGCTGCTTCATTTTTAGGATTGTTAGAGGGGAAATTTATGTATAAATCTTTGATTAGTAGTAGTGTTATGATTAAGGGGTTGTTGAAGTTATTTTTTTGTAGCGATTCAATAATATTAGAGAGCAATCGAATATCAGTATCTTGATAGGAGAGTTGTTGTGTATTGACAATTTTTGAATAACTCAAATAATCACAATACACCTGAAGTTTTGCCAGAAAAAAATACTCATCTAAGGCATTAGAAATTTCTATAATGTTGAGTTCTTGTTTCAGATCATGTGTTTCATAAGTCGTTTTTTGAAGTGTTTGCTGCTGATGCACTACATCAAGTAGTTTATTAAGGTATATGTGCATTATAGTAGTTGTTTGATCAGATGTGTGGTTGATAATGTAAATGTGTGGTAAAATGATTTGTATTAAAAAAAATACAAAATTATTTTTCCTAACTTAATAAACTTATAATCAATAAATTAAGCTGTATTTATGTTATCTATTGCCAAGCTCCTTATTATAAGTAAGGCACACTTGTTTTATCCTAAGTTAAAAGACTAATAATCAATAAATTAGATTTACAAATCTAAGCATAAAAGCGATAAATGAAAAACAAAGCTAAATTTTTTTCCAAAATTAATTAAAGCACAATTCATACCTTTGTGTAATAGAAGAATATACACTCAAAATTTATAAAGCTATTATTATTAATGCTTTATTGATATAAGCTTATTTTATTTTTTGGGGTATAACTTTTCCTAATAATATCTTTTAAATAGCCTTAGAGGAAGCAAGTCAATCATGAACGTAACTTCTTTTAGTATCCTATAGGGAAAATTTTTTTCAAAATGTAATAAGATACGCTCAACGAATGTTAAAACGCTTCGTGTTGTGATGACACAAAAATTAGGTAGATGTTCTTTGGAACATCTACCTTATCTGTTTTTTTAATATTTACTTATTGCTGTTTATTTGAGTGTGTCAAAAAAAGAGGGATTCCATATAATAGCTATTTGTCTTAAGCTTACAAAGTGTTGCTTTACCTACATTTTTTTCCTTTTTTTCTTGATAAAAAAAGAAAGAAAAAAATCAAGACGGCGAAACTTTTTCGCTAAAAATGGATAGGAGCATCTAAAATCTCCTAAGGCGATACTCCTTTTTTAAATCAAAATAAGTAATTGATAGTCAGAGCTTAAAACTTTAATTTAAATTAGTTGGGTTTTTAAAATCCGTATCACTGCGGATATTTCTTAACGATGCTCCTATCCATTTTCTTAACGCAAAAACTTTCAAGGTCGCTCTTCAACGCCAGCAAAAAAAAAGAATATCTTATTTTAGGAAAAAGTAAAGATTCTCTTTTTATTTGAAAACATTTTGTTATTCCCTAAATCCTTGACACACTCTGTTTATTTAGAATTAAGCTTTTCAACTTTTCATTTTTATTCAACAGTAATAATTACTGGCAAACAGTCAATAGATTCACAAGCTGGCGGAACTACCAATACTTGTCTGCAACAAGGGCCTTCCAAACATTCTTCGGGACCTACGGTTTCTACACAAACATCGTAACAACCTTCGGGGGTATTGGTAAAATCAACGCTTGCCTCTCGGCTGCCTGCGCCCGAAGTTACTGTTGCTCCTGTTGGGACACTCCAATTATAGGCGGTTGCTTCGGCTACAGCTGCCACTGAAAAAGTGCCACTACCTTCTACAGTATAAACAGGCGTATAGTAAACTGTCATAGTGACTTGATCTAAATAGGCGGTTCCAGTATCGGGAGAGCCCCCTGCGGTTTCCACTTGAAGCATAAATCCAAAGTTAGCACTATTAACATCTGCCTCTGTCAGCGTTGCGCCCCACATATCCGTACTTCCGCCATAGCTCCATAAAGCATCCACTGTTTGCGACCAATTGTAACCTGCGTCCGGTACTTGATCATCACCAGTAATAGCACCAGCGGCATCCAATAGATGAACGGTAAGATCACTTACCTGTTTATTGCCTTCATAATGCCCTTCCAAATTGACTTCTATACCATCAATGGTTGAACATTCTGGAATACTAAAACCAAAACCATTGAGATATAAACAAGCAGAAGTAGTACGTTGAGGCATCGCTAGGGACGTAGCGTAGAGATCGTCAGCGTCTGCTAAATTACTTTCGCCACTCCAAGTTGCATCGCCACAACTGATATCGTTACTACTGGTTGTAGGTGCCGCAACGGAACTACTAACAGATGGAGGATCGGCTACTTCAATTGGGCAGGCATAGGGACAGATGGCACAGGAACCTGGATCAAAGACAATAACTTGTAAATTACAAGCAGGATCAGTCGCATCTGTAATGGTGAGGGTGACATCACCACCGCCAGCCGAGCCACTAGGTAGACTAAAAGAAGTAGTAGTGCCATAAGTTCCCGTACTAGGCGAAACAGAACCAGTACTAGCAGATACCGTATAGCCACCACTTAGCCCATTTCCTGTGGGATTTAAATCAAAGGTAATTTGGTCATCGCTGCTGCTATAAAGTGTTGTATTATCATAACACTGAATATTTGTTAAACCTGCATTATCAATAGAAAAGCCTGTTAAGGTAAAGGTATAAGGACCAGAAATACAACTACCATCTGTATTTCTAACATATACGGCATAGCTACCACCACTTAAACCCAAAAATATATTAGAAGTTTGCCAATTTCCATCTGCCAAAGTATACTCATAGCTACCTGTTCCGCCAGTACTATTAACGGTTACACTACCGCTAGTAGGTTGTGAACAAGTAGGGGAGTTGGTATCTAAACTTGCATTAATATCACAGCAACTCTGCTCTACCAATGTGCGACCTTTTGGATCAGTTTCGCAGCTACCACCAGCATTTCTAACGGTAATATAGTGGTAACCAGGACTTAAATTGCTAAAAGTGCTGCTACTTTGCCAGCCACCGCCATCTATAGAATATTCATAATTGCCATCGCCACCAGTAGCACTAACAGTAATACTACCATTATTGGCATTACAATCAGGATCGGTAGAAGATAGGCTAAAATCAATATCACAATTGATACTCAATACCATTTGCTGATGGTCAGAACTTGTCGGACTTAACCAGATAATATCCTGAACGGCATAAGTGCCACTATTTACCTTATTCACAATATCTTGACAAACATTATAGGCATAACTACCATAGGTTGTACTACAAGAACGCCCGTCAGTATAATACCAAACAGCCATCCCTAAACCTTTATGAAAGTCATTTCTTACACTTGTAGGAATAGGTTGGTAAGCAGGGTCTTCTAAGGCACTCATAACACGCGCAACTTGTTCCTGCACAGTAGCGTTTTGCAAAGAAGTAGTGACTTCATATTGCTCCCCTGCATAGGGTTGACTACGTTGAAATTGTGTACAATAGGCGGTTGTTGTTGGGTCTATATCAAAGTAGTTAACCCAAAAATCTCTTTCTGTATAGGTGATTGTACCAATAGATTGTGCTAGGGCTTGGGAGAATTTGCCATGCAATAAACACATAAATAAGCAAATTACAGAAATTTTTAAGTATGTATGTATCATTACTTGAAATGATTTTTGTTGTTACAAACAGTTAAAGTTGATAAAAAATATAAATATTTTTTATTATGTTTTTAGATGTGGCTTTCCTGTTTCAACTGTTTGTTAAAATAGAAGAATTAGAGTATATTTTTTTATTAATTAAATAGTGTAGGGTGGAGCTTTTTAGTTAAGTGTAGCCCTTTTACCCCATTTATTCACTCAATCTACCAGTAAGCACAAGCGGTTTTTGTTTGTCATAGTTTGCAGAAGTACGCAAACCTATTCTACCATTATCAAGTTGTTTATACTGAAAAGGAATAGAGGTGTTGTCTGTATTGGCTATTCTTTGAGAAGCGGTGGGTTGTGGTAGTACAGTGTTATTAAGGCGAAGTTGCGACTGTCCTTTACTGTTGCTTTTCCATTCATCAGAGCCTTTACAATTTAAGACAAGCTTTTGAATGTCAGCCCCTTTTTGCAAAATGAAGTCGAACATAGGGTGGCCGTTTTCATCAGCGTAGAAGCGAAGGTCTACATTGGGGTAAACATGTTCATACCACAATTCGCCCCATTTAGCTGCTGTTGCCGACTGTTTTTGCGCGCCTTTCATTTTCACACCAATATTGGCATTGTCAAACTGGAAAGTGGCTCTGTCCCAATAACCTTTATCTTCATTAAATACAACAATAGAAAATTCCTTAGCAGAAAAATAATACCTAAAATTACCTTGACTAACAAAGTAGGAATCATCTCCTATTTTTTCTTTTAAGTGATGAAAAGTAATGTCAGCATCACCATCTGATGTTTGTTTACTGTCATCAGTATTAGTTGTTTTTTGAGCATAGATTGGTTGGTATAAAGCAATGCCCAATAAAACAATGATTACAGATAAATGGAATAGCTTTTTTTCCATGATAAGAATTGTTTTATTTTTTTATTAAAAAAATTAGGGCAGCGTCGGATTTAGTTATATTATAGTGTGGGATTGGCTTTGGGAAACTAAGAGTAGTGTATGTGAAGTTGGATATTTTTTGAGTATATTTTTTTTGTTGAGTTGTTTTGAAAATGTCTATTTGCATCCAAAAAGACATTTATTATTCTTTTTAATGTGCTTCAACTATGTTTTAAAATCAAAGATTTAGCACACTGCTATTTAAGTTTTATAGCTTTCTAAAGCTTCTACTTAAATGGTAATTTATTGATTTTCAAGGCAATATGATGGGGTGAATTTATGCTGAAACTTTAAATTACTTTTGTTGAAATGTATTTGTTAACTAGAATATGGTATGTTTCAAATACCGAGTTTTTCCATCTAACAGTTTGTGCTTACTTTAACAACTCGTAGATCCGTGATTCGTGTTTAGGCAAATTTATGGATAATAATTATTTTTAAGCAAGTTGTATAACAACAGCTTTAGCTGTTATAGATATTCCAAATGCTTAATAATCAAATAATCTATGAATGTTAAAATATTGAAAATTAAGTAAGTAGACAAAATTAAACAACCATTGAATTTACCATAAAATATTGATAGTGAATTATTTATCTCACGTCTTAAATCTTATGTCTAAGTACTTAATTGCTGATTTTTATAAGCTAAATAGCCAAAGGACTAAATATCTATAATAGCAATTTTAAAAATAAAATGTTAGAAAGAAAATGAAACATATCTAGAATATTAAATTTTTAATATTAATTTAGTTATAAATCATCTTAGTTGGTAAGTGGGGAGAAAAACAATGGTTTTTTGTTCAAAAACTATTTTTGTAAAAACTAGACCACAAATAGAATACCACTTTTAAATAAAGGGTACTTTTTGTTACTAATAAAATTTTATTACTGTTATTTTTATGTAAAAAAAATCTACCTAATCATTTTACGGATAATATGAGCTTTAGTTACACTTAGTACTTCAAAAGTGTTGATTTGAGCAAATGAGCATTGTCAAGAACATTGATTTGTAGATTGGTGATATGGGTATAAGTGCCTAGACAAAATTAATGTTACAATAGTAAAAGACTAAACTGCTCATTTCTAATACTTTAACACAAAATTGTGCACAATTAAATAGTGCTTGGCACTTGCCGAAAATGAAATACACCATAAATTATCGGTATGTTTCAAATGTCATGCTTTTCAACCAAACAGTTTGTGCTTATTTTGACAGTTCGTGGATTCGTGATCAGTAGAGTAGGGATTTGTTTATGAGTTTTTAGTTTCTTTTTGAATGAGTTCTGTAACGACGGCTTTAGCCGTTATAGTTTTTCAAAAGGGTACGAAAAAGAAGCGCGAGCAGGTCAAAAATCGGTAGCAAAGCGCAGGACTGAAGCGTGGGAACGATATTTTTGACAAGCGTTTTTGCTTACTTTTTTCGCGACTGCAAAAAGTAAGTCGCCGAAGGCAATCATGGAGTTTCAGACCCTATTTTCGGCGAGGGTTTCAGTAGTATTTAAACACATTTCCCCCCTAAACAAACCAACTCAACATTCAAAGAAACTACTGTTTTAATTTGTGTACCCTTTTAAATATAGTTTTTGTAAAAAATTAACGATCAAAAATTTATACATACAATAAGGCTCGAAAATTAATTTCCAGTTTCTGATCTCTAATCGCTAATTTTTAAAAGCTAAAACTCCAAAAGTCTAAATAGCAATCTTAGAAACAAAGTGTTAGGAAGAAAATGAAACATACCAAATTATCAACATTTTTCAATTAAAAAAATATCTAATTTGGTATATTCAAATTAAGAAAAGCAAAAAAGTAAATAGGACGCTGTGTATCTTAACACCTATTTGCCTATAAAATTAGGTTTTCGCTTTTCCACAAAAGCGTTCATTCCTTCTTTTTGATCTTGTGAAGCAAAAGCGAGGTAAAAGTTTTTACGTTCCAATAATAAACCATCATCTAAACTTGTGTTAAAGGCTTGCAGTACGGCTTCTTTGGCTAACTTTATAGCAATTGGCGACATTTCTGCTACTTTTTGTGCTAATTTAATGGCTTCTTTTAAGTACAATTCTACAGGCACAACTTTGTTAATCAAACCAGCTTGAAAGGCTTCCTCAGCACTGATAAAACGGCCTGTCAACACCATTTCCATTGCGCGCACCTTGCCCACAGCGCGCGTCAAACGTTGCGTGCCACCTGCGCCCGGTATTACCCCAATTTTAATTTCGGGCTGTCCAAATTTCGCCGTTTCCGAAGCTACAATCATATCACACAACATCGCCAATTCACAGCCGCCTCCCAACGCAAAACCCGAAACCGCCGCAATAATGGGTTTTTTCGTTTTTTTGATTCTGTCCCAAGTCGAAAACTGATCAATGTTGAACATGTCTATAGCTCCTTTCCCTGCCATCTGTTTGATGTCGGCTCCTGCGGCAAATGCACGGGCATTACCTGTCAAAACAATAGCGCGCACCGAATCATCCTCATCCAGTTGTATCAGTGTCTCTTTCAACTCCGTCATCAACTCTATCTTTAAGGCATTCAGAGCTTTAGGTCGGTTCAGTTCAATTAAAGCTACATGCTTTTCTACTTGCGAATTAACTTTTATATATTCCATTGTAATGTTGGTTTTGTAGTTGTGGGTTTTAGGTTTTGGGGTTGTGGGTTTTAGGTTTTGTAGTTGTAGGTTTTGGGGTTTTTAGTTGTGGGTTTTTGAGTAATGTTTACTTAAATATACATGATTTAGTATATTCACTAATCACTAATCACTAATCACTAATCACTAATCACTAATCACTAATCACT
>JAHDHV010000421.1 GCA_020631155.1 Bacteroidota bacterium
CTAACCGATTACAACCTAAGCAAAATTATTATGTAATAATTGGTAGTCAAGACGGAACAGGTGCAAAATACATTCCGATAGTAGGCTTAAAAGTAGAACAAAATGGCATCTCCCAACATTACCTACTTACCCAAAAGAATATTTACAAAGAAAATATATGCTATGATTCTGATGGTACTATCAAATTACCTACCGAAAACAACTTTCCAGCTATGCTGAAAGGCTTCCCTTATGTGAAAATCAATATTGCTAACAGTGTTTACACCAATCACAATTGTGATTTTGGTTTTACTTTATCTAATTTAACAGAACATCACGACAGCCCTATTGATACAAGTGGAAATAGATAAAATAAAATAGATAAAATAAAATAGCCCACACAAATATAAAATAATCAACACTTTACACAAAAAAATAAAAAAACTTTTAAAATTAATTTTCACTTAAAAATGTTAATGAGCCTTCTTTTTACCTAAAAAAATCATTTAATTGTCAAATTAAATGACTAATACTTTTTTTATAGACAAAAACTTTGTTTACTGTATCTTTTTTACAGGTCTATCGTAAATAACTGAGAGCCTAGTTTTTATCTTACAACTTCTTTCTATACAATACAAATTTAGAAATATTATCTCTGTTATAAAACCCACCCACTATTTTAATTAAGTTTAATGAAGGTAGCTATTGTTATTCACTAAGCTATCACCATCCATGCCATTTTTTGTTCTAAGAAAGTTAACAATTAATTAATTCCTTTTGCCCTAGTATATGTAGTGAAATAATTCTTAGTTTTAAGAACTAAATATTCACTATATATTTTATAATTCAATAGATGTATCATTGGAAACAGGAGAGGTATATCTATTTCCCACTTCATCTATTTTGTTTTTTAAACAAAGTAAAAACACTCAAAAATTTAATTATGATGGAAAAAGCTATACCTAAAGCTATAAATAGCTGTAATCTTATAATATTACCATTACTAATTATTCTTTTTTATTCACCCACACAAACTATTCTTGCACAATGTACTGCCACAGATGTTGGCGGCACAGTCTATCAAGAATTTAATATGAATGGGCAAGCAGACTTAGAAACCGATAAACGCTTTGCCGAGCCTACATTAAGTGGTGTCAATGTTACGGTGTATGATATGAATGGAACTACTTTAGGAACTGCTACTACAGGCCCTAGTGGAGATTGGCTTGTTGACGTTTCTGGTGCGAGTGACGATTCCGTACAAGTTGTTTTTGATATACCTACGGGCTATGAATCAGGCCCACATGGTAATGATAATAATTCTTCTGTGCAATATACTGTGCTTGGCAATTGTACTGTGGATTTTACAGTAGGTGTTCCTGAACAGCATTGTGAAGATTCTCCTCCTTTAGCATTGGTTTGTTTTAATAATGATCCTGCTGATGCCGAACCTACCATTATTACAATGGATTATTGTGATACCCAAGACTATACAGGACAACAAGACCAATACCCTCCTACTTTATATCCTAGCCCTTATGTTCAAGCTGCCAAAACAGTTGTTGCTACACAAGGCGATGTACAAGGTTCTGGTTGGATTGCCTGGAATTCTACTAACCAATTGCTCTATTCTGGCGTTTATCACAAATGGCAATTGGCAACAAATGTTGGAGAAATGGGTAAATTGTTTGCCACTGATTTATCTGGTGCTACTGCTACTACTAACTTGTGGTTAGATTTAAATACTGTTTTTGGGGCAGGTGTCGCAGGAACTTATACAGGCACTAATGCGGCATTGGATCGTTCCAATGTCGGTTATATTGGATTTACTGACATTGAAATCTCTGATGATAACACCATGCTGTTTGTATATAATGCTGCTGACAGAAGCGTTTATGTCATTCCTATTAATCCTGACGGCTCGGCCAATACAACAGGCATTAAAATATTCCCTATCCCCGAAATTTGTCCGGGCAATCACACTTGGGGAGGGCAACCTCCGCTTACGGCAGCAGGGGGCTTAGGTTACTACGATGGACGTATCTATGCTTCTGCCACTTGTACAGGGCCTACTACCACCGATTTATTAGGGCGAGTTTATTCTTTTGATCCAACAGGTACACCAGGTACAACAACTGTACAAACAGAGTTTGATATTGATTATTCACAATGGACTATAGAACCTGTTAGAATATGTGGGGGGATTTGCTGTTGTAATTCTGATATAAACAATACATGGACGATATGGAAAGATGTGCATATAAGTACAACCGATGGCAGCGGCTCGGAAATAGCTCCTTGGCTATTTGATATTGTATTTGATGAATATCCTGATGGTACAGTTGGTATGAGTGTAGCCACTCGAAATAGAGCAGCCGAGACTTATGACTCTGACGAAAATCCTGATCCGACCCCTGGCGGCTATTTATCAAGAGCTTGTTTCGATGGTAGTAGTTGGAATATTGAAGTTAATGGAGATTGCGGAACATTTCAAACAGGTCTAGACCCTACTGCGGCTTCTGGTGCTTCCGCTACTAATAATATATTTGATAGAGGACAGCCAGATGCCACCTTTTATCATGGTGAAGGTTTAGAAGGTCCTGCTATCAATGGGGCTTTAGAAACCATTACTAGTTTTAAAGAAATTGTAGGAACAGCTACGGATAATGTTTATGGTGACTACGATTCTGGTATTATGTTTCATAGTCTAGCAGATGGTACACGTACACGTGATGCCAACCTTATACAAGGTTCAACTACAGAGTTTGCCAAAGGGATTAGCTGGGGGGATATTGAAGCATTATGCGAACCTGCTAGTATAGAAATTGGTAACTTGGTTTGGAAAGATGATGGTGATGGTCTACAAGAACCTAATGAAAAAGGATTAGCAGGTATTACAGTCAACCTCTATGAAGATACAAATGGCAATGGCATCATTGATGTAACAGAAAATACGCCAGTAGCTACAAAAATAACAGATGCAAACGGCAATTATTATTTTACTAGTGCAGATGATGGATTAAAATACAATACCGATTATATCATCGCACTAGATAATCCTGCTGATTATGTTGCTAATGCGCTACTAGATAGTACTGATATTACTATTGACAATATCAACAGCAATGGAACAGACCTTAGAGATTCTGATGGTGTTGATCCCGGAACAGGTTATCCACAGGTGGCTTTAACCACTGGTGGACAAGGCCAAAATAACCATACTTATGATTTTGGCTTTGTATGTTGTCCTAAACTCAAACTAACACTAACAACAGACACCATTTGTATAGATGAAACTTTCGATATTTCTATGGAATTTACCATAGATACTGTCACTTACTCCCTATATTATAACTTTGCAAATAACTTATTAACACAACAAGAAGTATATGATCAAAATGGCACAACACTACTCACTACTTTTACCCCCAATTTAGGCTCAACAGATACTATACTTACCGCCCAAACATTGCCAGCTAATACTAGCGATACCATTCAAGTTTATTATTTATACATGGTTTTCCAAGATAGCACACAACTATTTGGTGACTGTGCTTTGGTGATGGATACGGCTCAAATAGTCATTTTTCCAGAAACACTAGAAGCCACACTTACGCCTAACGAGGAAGTTTGCCTAAGTAGACAGGCTGAAAACTCTCATGTTTATAATCTGGATTCTCTAATTACGGCAGGTGCTACAACAGGCATCTGGTCTGATGACAATGCCTCTGGCGGCTTAGTTGGTAGTGTTTTTACAGCTACCAATGCAATGGCTGGAAATACCTATAATTTTACCTATACAATCGCAGGTATGCCCGGTGCCGCTGCCAATAGCCCTTGTTTAGACAATACCTATACTGTTTCAATTGAAGTCAAAGACTTTTGCTGCCCTGAACTCATCAGTATAAATAATATTATTCCTTTTTGTACAGGTGAAACACAAGCTGGCCCTATTGATATTACCATTAACCATAGTGTAGAACCACAAACCCTCGCGCTATATTATAGTACAGATTCTACATTAACAGCAACTGATTTATATGCTACAGGAAATGGAGGTGCGACAGCTATTAATACAGCTATCACCCCTATTACTGCTACTACTAACACTACCGCAATAGGAGTTATCTTCCCTGCTAATACAGGAACTTCAATCATTACCTATACAGTCTATGCCATTCTTGGAGATGGGAATAGTTTTATAGTAGACCCTGATTGTCTGCCCGTTACAAGCACTCAAGTTGACATATATCCTTTACCTGTAATCAGTAGTGCTACTATTTTTGCTTGTGATAATAATGATGGAAATAATGAAGAAGATGGCTCTACACAATTTACTTTAGAGGATGCAGATACTTTGATTACTTCAAATAGTGCACATACTGTTACTTACTACGCATCCCAAAGTGATGCCGATGCAAGGACTCCAACGATTGCCTCTCCATATACCGCTAATACAGGTTCAATTATTTATGCACGAATAGAAACCGTAAATGGTTGTTATAGAGTAGCAGAAGTCACGCTCTCACTGCATCCGCTTCCTCCTGTTGCCACAACAAGCATTCAGGCTTGCGACAAAAATGATGGGCGAGGCGATTTCATTTTAACAGATGCAGATGCTTTTGTTGATGTTGATGGTGGAAATACGGTAACCTACTACCTAAGCCAAGCAGATGCTGATAGTAATACAGATGCTTTGGCTTCACCACTTGATACGATTGATGCAACTGTTCTATATGCTCGTGTACAAAATCAATATGGTTGTTTTCGCACCACTCCGATTGAACTAGAATTACTGCCCTCTCCTATTCTACAAGATGCTAATTTTGAGGAATGTGATAGTGGTGATGGTACAGCAGAGTTTGATTTGAGTGGTACCAATAGTTATTACCCTACACTTACAGATGCCCAAAATGAAACCAATGCTTTGCCTGATTCTTATGTAAGCAGTGGCGAAATTATTTACATCCGTGTTAATGCAACCAACAGTTGTTTTACCATTCGACAAATAACTTTAATTGTCTTACCATTACCTGTAGCTACTGATGATAGTTTAGATATGTGTGATAATGATGCGGGAACCGTAGACTTCACCCTTTCGGATGCGGATATGCTCGTTGATACAACAATTATTAACACTGTTACTTATCATATCAATCAAATTGATGCACTACAAGACATCAACGCTCTTACTTCGCCTTATTCTAGTTCAGGTAATGAAGTTATTTGGGCAAGAGTCGAAGATGTAAATGGTTGCTTTAGTACAGCCCAACTTACTCTAATCATCACCCCACTGCCAAATATCGCGCCTGCTGCTTTGGAAGCCTGCAATAATGG